>JAUXCH010001019.1 GCA_030618975.1 Planctomycetia bacterium | reverse complement strand
CGGAGCACTCGAGGCACGATCTGCAGGTGCGGAAGCGGGCTGGGAACCCCAATGCCGAAAACTGGTACCGGGTGTCAGTCCTTGTCTTCGTACGATCACCGCCGTGCGCCGCCTGGTCCTCGCCGCCCTCCTCGTCCTGGCCGGGCCGGCGGGCACGGCCTCCGGGGACGAGCCCGCGAAGTACCGGTTCGAGCCGGGCGGTCGGGTCCAGGCCGTGCGCGCCGCCGACGTGAACGGCGACGGCCGGCTCGACCTCGTCCTCCTGCTGGCGCGCGAACGCGACGGCGGCGGCCAGACGCAGGAGCTCCTCGTCCTCGAGACGCCCGAAACGCCCACGGCCGGCCGCTTCTACGCCGCGGACGCGGTGCTCAGGATCCGCGTGGACGAGGCCCCCTTCGCCTCGGCCGGCGCCGTGGCCGTGGGCCGGTTCGGCGAGGACGGCGCCGTCCGCCTGCGCTTCCTCGCGCGAGACGGCATTCGCGAGGCGCTGCCCGGCGGGCCGGTGCGGGAGCCACGGGGCGCCCTGGAGGTCGGCACGCTCCTCGGTCGCAGCCCCGGCCGGGATCTGGTCTTCTGGGACCAGGTCGGCGATCTCGACGGCGACGGACTCGACGAGATGTGGTTCCCCCTGGGCGTGGGCGCGGGCGTCCTGCACGTCGTGGCGGGGGATCGGAAGTCGGGCCGCACGCTCGAGCTCGAGGCCGCCAACCGCGGCGTCACCGACGGCGAACACCTGCTCCGCCGTCACGCGTACGTGCCCACCCTCGACGCCGTGGACCTCGACGGCGACGGACGCAGGGAGCTGGTGGCCTACCGCGACGGCGCGCTCGTGGTCTGGCCCTTCGGGAAGGACGTCCCGTCCGGCCCCGTTCCCCCCTCCTTTCGCATCCTGCTGCCGTTCGTGAGAAGCGACCTGGCTGCGGACGAGGTCCACACGCCGCGCCTCCAGCTGCTCGACGTGGACGGCGACGGGAAGACCGACCTCCTCGTCACGCTCGTCACGGGCAACCGCCGGCAGCTGGGGTCGTTTCGTACGCGCCTGCTGCACTTCCCGGGACCGTTTCGCAATCCCCGAACGGGCGCGCTCGTCGATCCGAAGGTGCGCATCGACACCGAGTCGGTCGCGCTCCACCCCCGCTTCGTGGATCTCGACGGCGACGGCGACCTCGACTACGTGAGCGACTCGATCCGCGGCACGAAGCTCGACCTGATCAAGCGGGTGCTCGGCCAGGACCCGACGACCTGGTACGTGGGGTTTCGCTTCGACGAGGTGAGCGGCACCTACGAGACGGTGCCGAGCTTCAGCGTCGAGCGTCCGTACTCCCGCGCGGAGGCCGTCGGCAACCGGTTCGGGCGCACGGGCTTCTTCGAGGGCGACTTCGACGGCGACGGGTTCAAGGACCTGCTCGACCTCGGCGATCTGGGAGGGCTCGAGGTGCTCCGGGGTCGGCGCCGTTCCGGGCCGGGGGTCGGAGACCCGGTGGTCTTCGAAGGGCCCCTCCTGAAGCG
>JAUXCH010000093.1 GCA_030618975.1 Planctomycetia bacterium | reverse complement strand
CCTCTCGCCGGTGAAGATCCCCGGCGGTCACGAGATCTACGTGGAGATCACCGTCTCGTGAGCCGAGATGGCGGCCGGACGGCGGCGCGCTGCCTCGCGGCACGCACGTACCTGCTGCGCAACCCGCGCCGCGTCCTGCCCGTGGCCTTGGTGCAGGCTCTCGTCACGGCCCTGCTCGTCGCCGTCATCACGCCGACGAACCTCTTCGAGCGCACGGCGGAGACGTACACCCGCCCGCTCGAGTTCCTCACGATCGTGACGCCGCAGCTTCGTCACGACTTCGACGAGGATCTCCTGGCCCGCCTCGACGCGAACCCGCACCTGGAGAAGCGCCTGCAAGCCAAGATGCTCTGGATCGACACGCCGTCGATCCTGGGCGACCTCTCCTCCCCCCTGCTCGCGCTGAAGACGTCCGACCAGGAGGAGTTGCTCGAGCGGATGGGCTTGCGTCTCACCCGGGGCCACCTGCCGCGTCCCGGGTCGCCCGGCGCCGCGCTCCACGTCGACATCCTCAAGGCGCGCGGCATCGACCTCGGCGCGGAGTTCGGCCGCATGGTGAACCGCGACGACCACACCCCCGGACGATTCGAGGTCGTCGGGGCCCTCGAAGGCGGGCCTCGCGTGGGCATCCTGGACCTGGGCTACGCCTCGATCCCGGACTTCGTGCTCGCGCGCCTGCCGGCCTTCCAGGTGATCTACGCGCGCGACGGGGAGAAGGAGGAAAGCGACCGCTACCTGAGGGAGGAGACGAGCGACGCCGGCAACCAGGTGTTCCGCGTCGTCGACGAGTCGTGGGCGCGCGCCCTCATGCGGCGCAACTTGAAGAGCCTCCCGCTCTTCATCGGGTTCATCACGGGCGCCGTCGCCGTGATCGTGGCGCTCGTCACGTCCCTCCTGAGCGTGATCGCCTTCCAGGCGCGCACCGACGAGTTCGCCCTGTATCTCGCCGTCGGGCACCGGCGCGCCCGACTGGTGAGAAAGCTCTGCGTCGAGACCACGGCGATCGCGCTGCTGGGATGGGCGGTGGGTCTCGGGCTCGGCGTGGCCGTGGTGGCCACCTACGATGCGCTGGTGCTGGCACCCAAGGCGCTCGTGATGGACGTCATCGACCCGCGTCCCTTCGTCTTCTCCTTGATGGTGCCGGTCCTCTCCGCGCTCGTGAGCACGGTCGCCGTCGCCGTGAAACTGCACCGCATGGATCCGGTGGCCGTGATCCAGCGGAGGGGGACATAGCGCGCCGTGTCGTCCGCCCGCTCCCCTTCCGCCGACGTCGTGCTCGAGGCCGAGGACCTCGCGCTCGAGTACCGTGACGGCAGGCGGCACGTCCGCGCCGTGGACGGCGTGAACCTCGCGCTCCGGCGGGGCGAGTTCGTGGGGCTCGTCGGGCCGTCCGGTTCGGGGAAGTCCAGCCTCCTGTTCCTCCTGGCGGGCCTGCGCGCGCCGGATCGCGGCGTCGTTCGTCTGCTGGGGCGCCCGGTGCCCCGCCGCGCGGACGAGAGTGCCCAGCTCCGCCGCCGGCACGTGGGCTTCCTGTTCCAGGAGCCCTTCCTCGTGCCCTACCTGGACGTGCGCGAGAACGCGCTCGTGCATACCCGGGGCGAGGAGGCCGAGGAGCGACTCCTGACCCTCGCGCGCGCGATCGGCATGGAGACGATGCTCGACGAACGTCCGCACCGCCTCAGCGGCGGCGAGCGGCAGCGGGCCGGCGTGCTCAGGGCACTCGTCGGCGCACCGGACCTGGTGCTCGCGGACGAGCCGACCGGCAACCTCGACTCGACGACCGGCCACGCCGTCATCGACGTGCTCCGTGAGAGCGCCCACCGGGCCGCCCTCCTCGTGGTGACGCACGACGAGGGCATGCTCGAGCGCGCGGACCGGGTGCTCCGTCTCGCCGATGGGCGGCTGGAGGTCGTAGACTGAAGGCGATGCACCTCCCTCGCGTCCTCCTCCTGGCCCTCCTGCTGGCCGCGCCGCTCCCGCGCGCCCGGGCGGACGACGACCCCGGGCCCTCGCGAGTCGACCCGCGGCCCGGCTACGTCGCGGTGCCCGACGTTCGCCGCCTTACGCCGGAGCAGGCCGCTGAGCGGCTGGTCCGTGCCGGACTGAACCCGGGCCGCCTCTTCGACCGCCAGGCCCGGTCCGGGTGGGCGCTGGGCCGCGTCCTCCAGCAGCGTCCGCCGCCCGGGACCGTCCTCGCGAGGGGGACGGCGGTGGATCTCGCCATCTCGGCGCGGGAGCACGGCTCCGCCGCGGGCCGGGCGCACCCCGCGAACTGGCCGCGCGTCGTCGTGCCCGGACGCCCGTCCCCGGCTCCACCGACTCCTCCTGCCGTGCCCGGTCACCGGATCCCGCCGCCGCCTCCGACTCCCCCTGCCGTGCCCGGTCACCGGATCCCGCCGCCGCCTCCGACTCCCCCTGCCGTGCCCGGCCACCGGCCCCCGCCGCCGCCTCCGGCTCCCCCTGCCGTGCCCGGTCTCCAGATCCCGCCGCCGCCTCCGATTCCACCTGCCGCGCCCGCGCCGCCCGGCGAGGCCGGGGAGCAGCCGGCGGAGGCCGACGTCCCAGTGCTTCCTCCCCCCTCCGCGGAGGCGCCGGTCGATCCTCCCGCTGCGGCCACCCCGGATCCGGAGGTCGCGACGGGCTCGCCGGACGCCCCGGCCCCGGCCCCGCCGGTCGACCGGGAGACGACGCCTGCCCTGATCGGCCTCCCGCTCGTCGACGCGGAGCACCTGGTCCTGGCCTCCGAGATGCAGCTCCACGTGGAGCGCGTGCCCGGGCACCCGGTCGGGCACGTGACGACGCAGGCCCCCGGCCCGGGCGCGCCGCGGCCGCCCGGCGGGGTCGTCCGGGTGGAGGTGGCCGTCGGCGGCGACCACGTAGCGAAGCTCGCGCCCGCACCGCTGGTCGAGGTGAGAGAGATCGCGGTACCCGACCTCCTCGACCGGACCGAGCTGCAGGCGCGCCGGATCCTCGAGGACCTGGGCCTCGAGCCGCAGGTCGAAGAGGCAGCCCGCGGCCCGGCCGGTCGCGTCGCCGACCAGCAGCCCGACGCCGGCACCGTCGTGGCCAAGGGGTCGAGGGTGGTCGTTCGCGTGGCCCCGGCTGCCGCGCCCAGGCCGGGTCCGCCCCCTTCGGCGCCGGCCCCCGCAAGGACCCCCCCGGCGCCGGCCGAGGGCGAGGCGCCCGCGCCCGTCGCGCCGCCCTCGGGGACCGCGCTGGGCGCCGAGCGGGTGCTCGCGGTGGGATTCACCTGGCGGTCCGTCCCCGGAGCCGACGCCTACGTCCTCGAGGTGGAGGAGCAGGGACCGGACGGCTGGCTGCCCCTCGCGCGCCGCTCCTCCCGAGCGAGTGCGGCCGTCCTCGAGATGGAGCGTCTCGCGCCGACGCCCGGCCCCCTGCGCTGGCGCGTCCGCGCCGTGAAGGCGGGCCGCCAGGGTGGCCCGTGCGCCTGGGTCGTCCTGCGCTGAAGCGGTTCGGGCCTCCAGCCGCGGGACGGCAGTCCCGGGGGCCGCGTGGCACGGGGTTCAGGGCGGCCCCCGCTCGAGGACCGCGGCGGTGATGAGCCACTGCCCGTCGATGAGCCGGCAGTGCACCGCGGCGCCCAACCGGACCGGTCGGGCCAGGACCGTCATGGACACGACCGTCGGTGCCACGGCCCGGTCGCCGGCCACCTCGACGTCGCCGACCTCCGCCTCGATTCCCAGGGGGCGGTAGTTCCGCCTCAACTTCCGGATCCAGGCCACTGCCTCCTCGCCCGCCCGTCCCTCGACCCTGAACTCGGCCCCCAGCGTGGCCGCCAGGGCTTCGAAGTCGCCGTCCCGCACGGCGTCGGCGGCCCGCTCCACGAGTGCCTCCACCGCCTCGGCGTCCGTCACGACGAGGCGCTCGAGGAGGAACGCGGCGCCTCCGACGAGGAGGAGGACGCCCAGCCAAAGGGAGAGTCTCGACTGCATCACGTGTAAGGTCTCCCGCCCCGTTCACGGGACGCGTGCTGGTAGAATCCTGCCAATGTCAGAAGAGAGCCAGAAGTTCTGCAATCTCGGCGAAGAGCACCTTCGCCGCGAGGAGCCCGAAGAGGCCCTCCAGTGGTACGAGCGCGCCCCCCGGGAGGATCCGCAGAGCCCCGACGCCTGGACCGGTCGGGCCAAGGCCTGCTACCACCTCGGCCATCTCGAGCGCGCGGACCGCTACTTCCGCCGAGCCCAGCGCTACGTCGAGCCCGGAGTCCGCGACCGCCCGCGCCGGCGCGGCTGGTGGAGCGACGAGTCCGGCCGCTCGTTCCTGCGCCTCCTGCACTGGCGCGCCCTGTGCCGATTCTGGATGGGACTCTACGAGGATGCCGCACGTCTCTTCCGACGCATCCTGAAGCTCGCACCGTCCGACCCGCTCGAGGTCCGGTTCCTCCTGGGCGAGACGTACTTCCGCATGGGTGACCTCGACCGGGCGGTCGTGGAGTTCGAACGCGCCGACGGCGATCCGGACGCCTGCTACAACCTCGGCCTCACCTGGTTCTACAAGGGCGAGTTCGCCCACTCGGTCAACGCCTTCCGCCGGGGCCTCTTCGAGAACCTGTACCTCGCGGCGCGGCTGGCCGACCTCGAGTCGCCGCCGAACCTGCCCTCCTGCCGCGGGACGCACCCGAAGGAACTCGACAACGAAGACGCCGCGTTCGAGTACACCGACCGCTGCGGCGACCTCTGGCTGGGCCGGCCCCTCCTCCGCAACTGGTTGCGGGGCATCGTGGAGCACTCGATCGTCAGCGAGGACCTGCGACGGCACGTCGAGCATCTCCGCGAACTCACGGTGCCCGGTCTCCAGGCCGGCGAGTCGGCTCGTATCGAGGGCGCCAACGCCGCGCTCCGGAACCCGGATCGCCTCGCGAGGACCGACGACGTGATCGCGGCCGACGTGATGCGCAAGGTCTTCCGCGTGCCCCCGTCGGACACGGGCGCGTAGCGGGAGATCCGAGCCGGGCTACCGGTCGGTGAACATCCAGCGCCAGATCTCGGACAGGCGCGGCGGCTTCCCGTACATCAGGATGCCGACGCGGAACACGCGTGCCGCGAGACGGATGGCCAGATAGGTCGCGAGCATCAGCAGCAGGAGGCTGGCCCAGATCTGCCACGTGGGCGGCCCCGGCACCGCCGCCACGCGCGCCATCATCAGGAAGGGCGTGAACGGCGGGAAGAACGAGGCGAGCGTCGCGAAGGTCCCGTTCGGGTTCTTCAGGACGAGGATCGAGAGCAGCAGGGGCAGGGCCAGCAGCATCGACAGGGGCGCCATCAGGTTCTGCGCCTCCTTCAGCGTGTTGCACGCGCTGCCCACCGCCACCATGAGGCTCGCGATGAGCAGGAACCCCAGCACGTAGTACGCGACGAAGAGGGCGATCTGCTGGCCGGTCACGATGCCGTCCATTCCCTGCATGCTCGCCGCAGCGATGCTCCCGCCCGTCCACAGCGCCAGCAGCGTGAAGCCGACCGCGCAGATGCCGAGCACCTTGCCCGCCATGAGCTGGAACGGGCTCACCGACGAGAGCAGGACCTCGTAGACCCGGCTGCCCTTCTCCTCGACGGTGCTGTTCACGAGCATCTGGCTGATCCCCACGATGCCCATGAAGAGGAACAGCATGAACACGAGCGGGGCGACGAACTGCGCCTCGCCGCCCTCCTTGCCCGACCGGGTGAGCGCCACGGCTTCGATGGCGCTCTTGCGGAGGAGCTCTGCGTCCTCGGGACGGATGCTCCGCTCCACCATGATGCGCCTGTTGACCGCCTGGTTCACGACGTCGCGGAGGGCCTGCGCCGTCTGGATGACGCCCGCGCTGGCCGCGTGGAGGATCCCACCTTCGTGCTCGTCCTCGACGGCCGCGCGCTTCTCGAGCACTGGCGGCGTCAGCAGGACGGCGAGCAGCTCGCCCTCGGCCGCCTGCGTCCGCAGGCGGTCCACCAGGCTCGGTGCGTCCCCAATGGCCGTCCAGGCGCCCTCGGCGTCCCGGATCTCCACCTCGAACAACGCGCGGCCCTGCTGGGTCCTGCGTTCGTCGAGATCGGCCTGCACCTCGGCGGCCAGCACGCCGGTCTCGTCGACGAGGACGACGCGCTGCGTCTCGGCCTCCTGCCCGCTCGCCAGCAGGGGAACCACGAAGACCATCCCGAACCACAGCGGCGTGAGCACGACCCCGACGAGGAATGCCTTCGTGCGGACGTTCTCCAGGTACTCCCGGACGATGATGCGCCAGATCTTCGTCACGAGCGGCCTCCCGCCATGCGCTTGAAGATCTCGTGGAGGCTCGGCTCGCGCACCTCGAAGTGCGTGACGTCCGCTCGGTCCAGCAGGGCGCGAAGGAGGGCGGTCGGATCCGCGTCGGGCTCGAGCGTCAGCTCCGCCTCGTTGCCCCGATCGGCCACCGCGGTCACGCCCGGCAGCCCGTCGAGGGTCTGCCCCTCGCCGAGCCGGCAACGGATCAGCACGGCCTGCCGCCCCTCGGAGGCGCGCACCTCGTCGAGCGACCCCGCGAGCACGACCCGGCCGTCGTGGATCAGGATCAGCCGGTTGCAGAGCTGCTCGGCCTGCTCCATGACGTGCGTCGAGAAGACCACCGTCGTGCCCTTCCGCCGCATCTCCAGGATCGCGTCCCTCAGCACGTCGCGATTGACCGGATCCAGACCCGCGAACGGCTCGTCCAGCACCAGCAGCTCCGGCGCGTGCACCACGGTCACGACGAACTGGAGCTTCTGGGCCATGCCCTTGCTGAGCTCCTCGACGCGGTTCATCCGCCAGCCCGCGAGGCCCATCCGGTCGAGCCAGTGGTCGATCCGCTCGTCGAGAAACGCGGTCGAGCGGCCCTTGAGGCGTCCGAAGAAGCGGAGCAGCTCGAGAATCCGCATCTTCTTGTAGAGGCCACGTTCCTCGGGCAGGTACCCGATGCGCGCCTTCACCCGCTCGTCGGCCGGCTCGCCGAGCACCTCGATCACGCCTTCGTCGGGGCGCAGGATGTTCATCAGCATCCGGATGCTCGTGGTCTTCCCGGCGCCGTTGGAGCCGAGGATGCCGAAGATGGATCCGGCGGGGACCTCGAAGCCGATGCGGTCGACGGCCACGAAGTCGCCGTAGCGTTTCGTCACGCCCTCGAAGCGCACAGCCAATGTCCCGTCGCCGCCCTCGCTCATCGGCGAGATCCTACCGGCCCCCGTCCGCCCGACTACCGAGCATCGCCACGCATCGGCGCATCGGGGGCGCACATCGGGGACATCGGGGTCAGGTGATAAAACGCGCTTTTCGCTGCGGCGCGGGGCGCGGGGCGCGGGGCGTGGGGAGCGCCCGGCCCTACCGGAAGCTCACCACCTGGTCGTCGCCCTCCACCAGGTGGACGGTGCGCTCGATGCGCTCCTCGCCCCACTGGAGCTCGAGGCGCCAGGTCCCAGGAAGAAAGGCGGCCCAGACGAGGTCCTCTCCCGCGAGCACCTGCGCCTCCTGCAGCGTGAGGTCGGTGCTGGCGCCGGCGATGGAATGCGCTTTGTCGCCCACGGCGTCGATGACCAGGCCGCTGGGGGAAGGCACCTCGTCCACGAGCGGCAGGCGCAGCCTGAGGGTGGCGCCGGCACCGACCTCCACGCGCACGTCCGTCACCTGATCGGGGACGACACGCACCTCGAACACGGCCTTGCCCTGCTCCCCGAGGACGTGCAGGGGTCGCATCTCGGCGTCGTAGGTCCCTGCCGGAAGGTCGAAGCGAAACACCCCCGGACGGACTCTCTCCGGACGTCTCCTGAGGCGCACGCGGTGGTCCTCCTGCTGCTGTGCCCACAGGAAGACGAACCCCGGCAGAGGAGCGCCGCGCGGCCCGGTCGCGGTGAGGACGACCGTTCCGTGCTCCTCGAGGATGGGCTCGAGGGCGAGGTCGAGGTCCAGCACGGGCTCTTCCGAAGACAGCGATCCCGTCATGCGGGCGTGCTTGTAGCCGGAGGCGGAGGCCGTGGCCGTGACCTCGACCCTGCCCTGCCGCTCCTCGTCCAGTTTCCAGCCCGCGAGGAACCGCCCCTCCCGCACGGATACGTAGGAACCCACGCTGTTGCCGTCCGGGGTTCGGAGCATGAGCTCGACGAGCCCCTTGGCCAGGGGCTTCCCCGTCGAAGCGTCGGAGACGGTGCCCCTCACGGCCCGGGCGGGTACCGCGAGGAGCGTGACGGGCGGGGTCTCCACGCCTGCCTCGATCTTCACCAGGGCGTTCTGCCGGAGGAACCACGCGAGGTCCTCACTCAGGATGCCGTAGCGGCGCCCGGTCTCCAGTCCCCTGACGACGAAGCGGCCGCTCGCGTCCGTCCGGGTCCGCGCCTCCAGGTAGTTGCCACTCTCCGTGCCGAGTCGCCGGTGACGGGTCCACCAGAGCGAGGTGTGGACCATGTGCGGAGGAGCGCTCATCGTCGCGACCCGGAGGGGGAGATCGACGAGCGGCCGGCCCCGGGCGTCGAGGACCTGACCTGCGACCTCCCAGCCCGTCCCGAGGAAGAAGTCGAACGACGTGAGCGGCCCCTCGATCTCGACGAGTTGCCTGCCGCGCCAGTAGCCGTCGGCCTCCGCGACGGCCAGGACGACGCCGGGAGCTCCCGGTCGCGCTGGGTGCCGGCGGTCGAGGTCGATCCCGTACCGTCCTCGGGCGTCCGACGTGGCTTGCCCGAGGAGTCGCCACGGCGGGTTGGGGCCCTTCGACCCCTGCATGCCCGGCCCCTCCACGATGGACACCAACGCAGCCTCGATGGATTTCCGGTCCTGCGTCAGCACGCGTCCCTGGATCCGGGTGCGCCCGTGGCCTCCTGCGTCGGGAGAAGCCACGAGCCCGGCCGGGGGCAGCGTGGCCCGTCCGGCCAGCCGCGGCGGCGCGGTCTCTGGATCGGAGCGGGTCAACGCGCCCGTCTCCACCACCCGGTCGC
The DNA here is from genome assembly GCA_030618975.1 of Planctomycetia bacterium. GTDB lineage: Bacteria > Planctomycetota > PLA2 > PLA2 > JAEUHO01 > JAUXCH01. The sequence goes on along the minus strand of JAUXCH010000093.1, from coordinate 1,829 downwards.
CGGCAGGGTCCCGTTTCCGTGCGGAGACGAGGAGCACGCCGGTTGTGACGAGGATCGCGACGGCGAGGCCCGCGAAGAGGGTGGCCTTCCCGGTCAGGATCCCGAGGGCAGCGGTCCAGCCGCCGCCCGGCGCGAGCATCGGCAGCAGGGCGGCCGTCCACGCGGAGCGCTGCCCCTCGTGCCGTGCGTCCAGGTCCGCCCGCAGCTGCCGGAGCCCGCGCTTGATCCGCGTGCGGACGGTTTCGACGGGCGCGTCGAGCCGGGAGGCGATCTCCTGCGCCGAGACGCCCTCGAAGTAGCGGAACCACAGCACGGTGCGGTAGGCGGCGGGGAGGGCCTGCACCGCGGCGACGAGCTGCCGTTGGACCTCGAGCTGGGCGACCACGTCGCTCGTAGCGGCCGACTCCCCGGACGGGGGCAGCCGGCCCACGTGGCGCGCGCGCCGACCCTCGGCGCGGCCCCTCTGGAGCGTCTTGTTGCGCACCACTCCGCGCAACCACGCGGGGAGGCTCCGTACGCCTGGGGGAAGCCGGCCCACGGCCGCCAGCAGCGACTCCTGGGCGACGTCTTCCGCGTCGTCCGGGTCCTGGACCAGGTGGCGGGCGAGGCGCCGCACGCCCTCCACGTGCTCGTGGAGGAGATCCGCGTGGGGGTCGAAGTGTTGGTCCATGGTTCACCAGGCAGGTTGCCGCTCCCGCCCCGGATGGTTCACCGTACTTCGGGGGAGTTTCGGGGCACGATTCCCCGCCGAGGCAGGACACGCGTGCCGAACCGCAGGCGGCATCGTCCGGGCGTGCCTCCCCCGGTCGCGGGCAGCCGACATCTGCATGCTGGATACGAAGGATCCACGTGAGAGCCGTGTGCAGGCCCAAACGGCGACCGGTCGCCGCCCCGCAAAAGGCTTGAAATCAGGGTGTAAAGGGTTCGCGGCGGGTTTTCCGCTGGTAACTCCGTATCGATTTCGGTCGTGCCGGGGACGGCTCTCCGGCACTGCCTCCGCTCCCGGCAGGACGGCGATCGGTCACCGGACCGCACCGGGATGGGTCTCCCCATCCAGCCGGAGTGGTCCGGCCCGAGCGTGGCCTCGAGGACGGGGCGTGCGGCAACGGCTCGAGGCGGCTGGCGCGCGCGCTCATCGCCTGCATGAAGCCGAGATTGCGCCAACGGTGTTCCGTCGCTCACCGTGCTCGCTCCCTGGCTGGATCTCCGGACTCCGGACACCTCTCCCTGCAAACCGGCGCGGGCCACTTGTGTATCGGAAACGGCACGAAAAACGGCGACCGGTCGCCGCCCTGCAAAGGCCTGATAATAGGAGATGAGCTCTCTCGCTGGGGTCGGAAGCGGTCGGTGGGAATGCTGAAACGTATCGAAGACGATACGATTTACTACGGCCTCTGGGGGCACTCGGTAGCCCCAACTCCGGTCGATCGCATGCTCCTGGGGCTTGAAGTGGGGGGCTCCCCCGTTCGGTCCTGCGCCTGCCTGGGTACCCCGTTCCCGTTCTCCACGTGGCCCGGCTTGCGGTCGACAGGCAGGCTCGCAAGACGGGGCTCGGAGAGCAGCTGCTGATGCACGCGTTCCACAAGGCCCTCGACGTTGCCGCAGAAGTGGGCGTGTGGGGCGTCGAGGTCATCGCAAAGGACGAGGCGGCCCGAGGCTTCTACGTGCGCTACGGATTCGAGGCGCTCATCGATGACGTGAAGCACCTCTACCTCTCGCTGAAGACCGTACGCCACGCGATCGAGTGATGCCGGACTCGCGCGAACGCGATCCCGGTGGGTACGCCGTGGTCGGCACGCGGTCCCCACGAGGCGCCTCTCTGCCAGGGG
>JAUXCH010000455.1 GCA_030618975.1 Planctomycetia bacterium | reverse complement strand
GGTCGGAGACCGCCGCGCGCTCGCCCAGCCACGCGATCGCACCCTCCACGTCGCCGACGACGAGCAGGTCCGAGACGTGATCGCCGACGGCCTGGAGATCCAGGGGCCACGCCTCGGCGATCCGGGCGCGGGCGGCGCGCGCGTCGGCGCCGCGGCCGGCCTGGTCGAGCGCCGCGGCGCGGATGCGGTCGAAGCGGAGGGCGGCGCGCTCGTCGCCCGCCTTCCACGAGGCCTCCAGACGGCCCAACAGATCCAGGCGCTCGTTGGCGCCCAGCCCACCGGCCGCCTGGCCGTAGAGGATCTCCGCCGCGTCCGCGGCAGAGGCCGCCATCGTTCGCACGTGCCGGAGGAGCGCGTCGCCGCGGCGGGCGCGGAGCAGGAGGGCGAGATCGATCCACGCCGCGCCCCGCTTCTCCAGGACCAGCGCGCGGGCCGCGTGCCACGCCGCCAGCGCCTCGTCCCAGCGCTGCCGTCCGGCCTCGTGGAGAGCCAACGTCAGGTGGTCGGCGAAGGAGGCCCGAGACTCGTGGGCGGCCTGCTGCGCGTCGTCGAGCGGGGGCAGCTTTCCGTCCAGGAACAGCACGTCGTCCGCGAACGCCGTCGCCTCGTCGAACACGCCGTCGAACGCTTCCGCCTCGAGCGCCGTCACCTCGGTGGAGACGAAGCTCGTCATGCGCTCCCGCTCGTCGAAGACCCGTGTGAGGCGCGGCCACCAGAGACCGCCCACCTCGACGAACCCGCCGTGACGGACGCGGGACACGACGCGTCCCGCCCGCTCGGTCCACTCCTCGACGATCACCCGTCGCTCGGGGTCGATGACGAGCCCGCGGTCGAGTCCGTCGAGATCGAACGCCTCGACGAGGACGTGCCGGAAGCGGTCGTGCCTCGCCACGGCGAAGCGCACGCGGTGGCGGCGGAACGTGTCCACGAACTCGTCGTACGAGAAGGTGGCGAGGAGGCGCGACGCGTCCTCCTGGTCCCGTGGGACGGCGGCGCGCCGGCGGCCGAGGCCGCGGGTCGCGTCGACGTGGACGCGCTGGTCTCCATTCGTCCAGGAGACGTCGTCGGCCGCACCGCTCCACTCGCTCCTGGCGAACCAACGTCTCGACGAGACGAGGACGAGCTCCGAGGAAGAGGCCAGCACGTCGTCAGGGCGTGCAGGGTGGACGCTGGCCGTCTGCCGCCCGACGCGCAGCCCGCCCGCCAGCGCGGACAGCGCCTCGCGCCGGTCCAGGCTCTCGAGCAGCGAGACGACCTCGTCGGGCCAATCGGGCGCGGGCAGGGCGGCGGACGGCTCGCGCGGGTCGCTCATCCAGGGAAAGCCGACGGAGGCCGGCGTGAGCCCTCCCGGCAGTGGCGTGTCGAAGAGGTTCTCGGGGCGGGCCTGGTGCGAGAACTCCAGCGACGCACGCGGCGTAAAGAATCCGGAGTGGGCACGTACCAACGGTAGCTTCGCGGCCGTGGATCTCGCCCGCCGGCCGCCGCGGCCGCCAAAGTCGCCGTCGTCGTCCTGCGGCGTGGCGCTGGGGGAGGTGGGGCCGCCGAACGGCGCGTCGGAGAGTCCCTCCGCGCCGAGCGACTCCTCGAAGGGGAGGTCGTTGTCGGTCTCGACGTGGTCGGCGATCTCCTCGTCCTTGATGACGGGCTCGCCAGCCACGCGCGTCTCCCCCTGCAAGCGGCTCTTGCGAAGTTTCTCCACGGGCACGCCGCGCCCACCTCCGCCCGGACCGAGATCTCTGCCCGTTCGGCCCTCGGCACCCCATCCGGCCTGGACGACGACCTCCTCCCCGAGGGCGACGAGCCCGGCGACCGGTCGGTCGGGCAGGAGATCGCGCCCGAGTCCCTGGATCTCCTTCTGCATCCGGCGGCGCAGCCCCTGCCGCCACGCGCGGGCCTTGCGGGCCTGCGCGCGCGCCATCTCGAGCGCGACCGCGTCCCGCCCCGCGGGGAAGAAGGCCTCGCCGTCGCGCATCTTCACCGTGCGCTCGACGCCGTAGCGCTCGCGGTCCTCGTCGCTCTCGAGCACGAGCAGGGACGTGTACGGCGTGAGGATCCCGTACTCCGCGCTGAAGGAGACGATCTCGTCCTGCACGGCCCGGGAGGCCCCTTGGGCCAGCAGCGCGTCGAGGTGCCGGCGCGCCCAGAGGCGGGGCAGGAAGGAGTTCCCGACGCCGGCAGCCGGAAGCCTCAGCGTCGACGTGAAGCGCACCTCCTGTCCGTCGAGATCGCCCGTGACCACCACGCGTCCCTCGCGCGCCCCGGTCGTCGGGAGGAAGCGCCCGAGGACCACCTGTTGCCCGCCGACGGGCAGGTTGGGCAGCGACGCGGGATACACACGGGCCGTCGGGATGCCCAGGATCTCGACCTTCGCGTTCCGTAGCACCCCGCGCGCGATCTCCTCGACCAACCCGTAAGCCGCCCCCGACGGATCCGCGTCCGCCCGCCGCACGGACCCGCCTCCGATCGATGCGAGCGCGTCCAGCACGCCCTGCTCGTAGGTCGAGGACGTGGCCACGGCGTGCACCGTGACCGTCGCGCCCTCGGCACGCTGCCTGAGCCTCGCGGCCTCGGCGGCCGGGTCCGCGTCGCCGGTCGTCGGAATGCCGTCGCCCACGTAGATCACCAGGGCGCCTTCCCCGGCCTCGCCGAGGACGCGGTCCAGCGTGCGGTCGAGATCCGTCCACCCGAGCGACACCCGCGCGTCCAGGAACGAGCGCGCGGCTTCCCGCGTCTCGCCCGTGACGGGCTGAGCGCCGTCGAAGACGGCGTGCACGTCTACGTCGGCAGCCAGGAGGCGGAACCGGTCGTCCGGTCCGAGGAGCTCGAGCAGCGCATCGACGAAGGCGGCTTGCGTGTCGCGAGCCGCCCGGTCCATCGAGCCGGACGTGTCGGCCACGACGAGCAGGTCGAGGGGCTCGCCCTCGGGCACGAGCTCGCGCGTCCATCCGGCACCTGCGCCGGACGGGGGGCTGAACAGAAGCATGAACGTTCCCTCGTCGCCACGCCGGTACGTGACGGCGGAGAGACCGGGCGACCCCTCGAGCGTGACGGCGACCTCGAGGTCGCGCGTGGGCACGTACTCCTCGGCGTCGAACTGCACGCGCGTCTCCGTGCGCGCCGCCGAGCTCTCGATGCGGCACGCGTGGCTCGGGCTCTCGACCCGCACCATCGGGCGCGTGGAGCTCACGTTCACATGGACGTCCAGGCGCCGGAGCGGCTTGCTCCGGAGCAGGTCGCTCCGGAGCGCGTAGCGGTAGCGCCAGGTCTGCCCCTCGAGCCGGAGCACCTGCGTGTAGCGCAGGCGCACGCGCTTCTCGGAGTGCGGCTCGATCGGGAACACCCGGGCCTTGAACAGGTTGCCGCCCTGCCACTCGAGGAGTCCCGGGTCCTTCTTGCGCCGGAGCATGTCCTCGTAGATCTGCCGCGCGCGTGCCTTCTCGACCACGTCGGCCTCGACGAGCTCGTTCCCGATCCACATCGCGAAGCCGCTGATCGACGCGTCGGCGGGCAGGGGGAAGTAGAACACCCCTTCGAGCCGCCGGTCGGTGGAGTTGACGAACGACTGCTCGACCGTGGTGCGGGCGATCTGGTCGCGGATGTCGGCGGTCACCTTGTGGTAGCCGACGGCCAGCGGGACGTTTCGCCCGTCGACGTTGGCGAGGAGCGAGCCCATCCACTCGTTGCCGGTGCTCTCCCGGTACCCGGTGAGCCAACCCGGCGCCTCGTCGAGCAGGGTCGTCGCCGTGTCCTCGACGTGGACCCACGCCGTCCCCGTCACCGACTGCTCGAACTCGCCCGGACCTGCCAGGGCGACGGCGGCCGCGGCCGTCCCCTGCACCTCGACCTCGCCACGCAGCACGTGGACCCTGCCCGTGGCGGGCAGCACGACGAGCGCGTCGGGGCCGAGGAGGAGCGAGCCGTCGCCGGCGAGCGCGACTTCGAGAGCGTGCGCCCCCCGAGCGCCGGTCTTCAAGGCGTCGCCCGGCAGCAGCACGGCGTCGCGCCGAAGCGGGGTCCACCGGCGATGGCCTCCGGGTCGCACCAGCCCGCGTCCCTGGACGGCCTGCACCGTGCCGACGCGCGGGTCGGCGCCGGCTCGCTCCTCCTCGGCCGCCGTCGGGACGGCGGGCAGGAGCAGCGGCGCGAGAAGCGCCACGGCGAGAAGGACGACGAGGGCGAAGGGGTGGCGCATCGGGGGCTCCCGGGGAGACGCAGGGCGTCTCCCTCATCATGCATTGGACCGCCCGAGGCCGCGCGGGTTCCCGCTTCCCGGGCAGGGGACGGGGGCGGGTACCCTGACGGCATCGTGCGTGCCCCGCACATCCGCGTCGGCCCCGCCGGCTGGTCGTATTCCGACTGGGAGGGCCGCGTCTACCCGAAGCCCCATCCCCGGGGCTTCCACGCGCTGGCGTTCCTCGCGACCTACGTCGACTGCGTCGAGATCAACGCCACCTTCTACGCCATCCCCCCGCCTCGCAACGCCGAGCGGTGGGCCGCGCTCGTGGAGAACCGCCCTGACTTCCGGTTCCTCGCCAAGCTGCACCAGGAGTTCACGCACGGCCGGTGGAAGACGCCGCCGCGCGGGCCGGCCGCCGCGTTCGAGGGAGCTCTCGCGCCGCTCGTCGACGCCGGCCGGCTCAGCGCCGTCCTCGCGCAGTTCCCATTCTTCTTCCGCGACGAGCCGGCCTCCCGCGAGCGGCTCCGGCACGTGGCCGGCACCTTCGCCCGGCTCCCGCTCGTCCTCGAGCTGCGCAGCGGCACCTGGTATCGTGACGCGGGGCTCGCGTTCCTCCGGAGCCTGGCTTTCGACCTCGTACTCGTC
>JAUXCH010000674.1 GCA_030618975.1 Planctomycetia bacterium | reverse complement strand
GCGCACGCCGCAAGCCGCTACCTCGACTCCTGACCTGGACGCCTCGGCGGGCGCGCTTCGGGTTCGCGTCGCGAGACTCGAGAACCGCGTCGCGCGCCTGATGGCCGTGCTTCGTGTCCTCTTCCCTGTCGTTCGGGTACGCGCTCGGCCACCCACCCCAGATCGAACGCACGCTGGCGCGGGCCGAGGTTGAAGCGGCGTCGACTCCACGCTGCACCTCTGGTTCACGCGTCGGAACGGGACGCACGAGATCAAGGTCGTGGACGTGTCCCGGGGCCGGAATCGGGCAAGAGGTCTTCCACGCCCATCGGCGATGAGGCGGGTCAGACGAACCGGTACATGAGCAAGTCATCCACATACCGGTCCGGGCCAAGACGGACCTCGCGGACGCGACGGCCCTCTTCGACGAAGCCGAGTTTTCGGTAGAGGCCGATCGCGGGCTCGTTGTCGGCGAAGACCGCGAGGCTCACCTTCTTGAGGGTCGGGTGATCCTCGGCCCAGGCGAGCAGCGTCTCGAGGAGCGCCGTGCCGACGCCCCACCCGCGCCAGTCGCGGACCACGCTCATCCCGAAGCTGGCAACGTGCTCAAGGCGACGGCGCGGACGCGTCGTGGCCTTGAGGAGCCCCACCATCCGCCCGCCGACCTCGGCGACGAGCGCGAGCCAGCGCGGGTTCTCCAGGTGGTCCGCGATCCACTTTCGCTCCTTCTCGTCGTCGAATTTCAGCTCGTCCGGTTCGGTGACGTTCCGGTTGGAGTCCTCGCCCAGGATCCGCCGCATGTGATTCCTGAGGGCCGCGGCGTCCGTCGCCGCCGCGCACCGAATGACGCAGGTCTCGCCCTCTGGAAGCGGGACAGTGCTTGTATCCAGTTGTGCCATCGGCGAGCTTCCCATTCGGACTCCCAGAGTAGCAGTGAACGCCGTCGCGGGCGCATTCCCGAGACTCCTCCGCGACCAGCTCGAGTCCAGGATCGCCCATCTGGCGAAGGGGACGGAGGCGCCCCAAGATAGGACCGACGCCAGGCTCGCCCTCGAACGGCCCGCGCTCGCCGACGAGGACGTGTTGGCCCGGTGCGAGACGTATGCCGCCACGCACGCAGCCCTGCCGCTCAGAACCTGGCGTGGGCGTTTCACCGACGCGTCCCTGAACGCGCTGCTGTCGGACGTCGCGGCGGGTCACGCAGAGCGATGCCTGGCCTCGGAGGATCCCAAGGTGCGGACCCTCGGCGCCCTGGGCATCGGGCTGGCGGATGACCCCGGGCGCCTACGGTTGCTCTCACCCCTCGTGGACGACGAGAGCCCTCGGGCCCCCCGACGCACACGGAGGCTTGGACCGTATCCAGATGGACGCGCTTCCTCCTGGTCCTATGGACGAATCTCCGGCTTCGAGACCAGGGCGCCTGGGAGGCCTACTGGTCGGATCTCGACGATCCCGAGCGCCTCGTCGGGGTCTGGCACCTGCGCGCCTCCCGTGCGCTTGCGGAGGGTCGGCGTCGGGCGGCTACCCTGCAAGACCCCGATTCCGGGTGGGACGAGGCGCGCGCGCGCATCCGGCACGCGGTACGTGAGGCCCTCGCTCCCGTCTTCGCACGGCTTCGCGCCGAACACCCCGCGTGGTTCTTCGCCCTGGTGGCGCTGACCTACGACGACAGCAGTCCCGGACCTTGGACGGACGAGGAGCTGCCCCTCCTCACGCGCACATGTCTCACGCGTGAGTTCGCGTTGGCCTGCCTTCACCGGGAACCGCCCTTCGAGGATCCCTGGCTGCGACCCGGCCGTTACCCATTCAAGGCCCTCTGTCGCCATCTCCTGCTGGACATGCCCTACGCGCCCAGGGACGCAGACACGCTCTTGGCCCTCGAGGCCGCGGAGCGCGAGAAGGAGCCCTCCATGGCCATGGCGGCCTGGGCGATCGCCGCCAGTCGCGCCGTACCGGACGCGGATCGCAAGCGCAGGATCCTCGTCGAGGCCCACGCTCGCTATCCCCGCGACCAGGACCAGAGCGAGCGGTACAGAGTCGCGTGCGAGCTATGGTCGGCTGCCGGCGTGAATGCGTTGGACGTCGTGAGGGTGTGGTACTTCGCGGAGATGGAGCCGCACATCAACATCGGTGGCTACCAACAGGCCATCGCACGGTGCGTCGCGTACACGGGCGCGGGTGGCAAGCGATTCTGTGCAACGGTTCTCGCCGATCCACGCAGCAAGGAACTGCGCTGGGCGGCGGTGACCTCCCTGGTGCGGGCCTGCAATGCGCTCGCGGGGGAGGAGATCGTGCGGCAGCTCGAGATCGAGCGCCTCCACCATCCGCTCGGGGAGAGCACGCTGTCGCGTGCGGCGGGCTTGGCGGCGGGCCTCGAGCGTCACCCGCAAGAGACCGCGGTCGTCCTCGAAACGCTCGCCGCATGGCGCGCCCGCCTCGCGGAGTTCGCCACGACACGCGGGTGGTGAAACAGCGCGCGAGCGCGATCCCCGTTGGGGCACCGGGGGCCCTTCCAGGGCGTCCGTGGCAACAGGAATGCCGCCCTGGACCGAGGGGGGAGGGGGCGCGTCCGCGCCGGAAGCCGACCACGCAGGCGCAGTCCGCGCCGCAGTCCTGATCGAGAATGCATGGGGTGATTGCAGGATGATGTCAGTGCATGCATAAGGACGTCATCATGACGTCGATCACGATCCGAAACGTACCCGACCGAGTCCGAGATGAGCTGGCTTCCCGCGCGGCTCTCGCCGGGCGCTCTCTTCAGGAACACCTCCTCGCGGAGTTGGTCGAGCTGGTCCGCCGCCCCAGCGTGGAGGCCCTCGTCGCGAAGATCCGGGCTCGCAAGGAGGCCACCGGGAGCGTGCTACGTGCGGACCGGATCCTCGCCCACCGCGACGCGGACCGGGCGTGACGTTCGTCGTCGACGCGTCCCTGGTCGTCGCGGCTCTGGTCGACGGAGGCGAGGACGGGGAATGGGCCGAGTCCGTGCTTCTCGCCGCCCCGCTCGTCGCTCCTGCCCTGATGCCCGCCGAGGTCGGCAACATCCTCCGACGTGCCTGGCTGAACGGCGACGTCTCCGAGGACATTGCGGCTCAGGCCCACGCCGATCTCCTCGCGTTGCGCGTGAAACTCCTTCCCTACGAGCCCTTCGGACCTCGTGTCTGGGAACTCCGGGCGACTCTCACTGCCTACGACGCCTGGTGCGTCGCCGTGGCCGAGGCCCTCGCCGCCCCCCTGGCGACTCTCGATCGCCGGATGACGCGGGCCCCGGGACCTCGGTGCACATTCCGGACTCCACCTGGGTAGCCGCTGTCCGGTCGCAGTCGGGGGAGTCCGTCTGCGTCGTCTACCCGGAGGGTGTCTGGTACCGCGCCGTCGGCGAGGCGGT
>JAUXCH010000691.1 GCA_030618975.1 Planctomycetia bacterium | reverse complement strand
CGAACAGGGCGGTGTACGCGACATCATGAGCGACCTGCGCCCCGGAAAGCCGGAGGCGCTCATCCGGCTCCGGCCCGGCGCCCGGGTTCTCGGCCTGACGGCCGCCGACGTGGCGACGCAGCTCCGCACCGCCTTCTACGGCGCGACCGCCGGCGAGCTCCAGGTGGGCACGGAGTCGTACGAGGTCGACGTGCGCCTCGCCCGGAGGAACCGGGACGGCCTCTCGGACCTGGACTACTTCCACGTGACCCTGCCCACGGGGAAGCAGGTCCCGATCGGCGCGGTGGCCTCCGTCGAGGAGTCCCGGGGCTACGCCCGCATCGCGCGCGTGGACGGTCGCCGGACCGTCACGGTCCAGGCCGAGGTCGACACACGCGTCGGCAACACGGCCGAGATCCTGAAGCGCTTCCGACAAGGCGTCGTCCCCTCGATCGAAGCCAAGGGAATCGACATCACGTTCGAAGGCGAGGCGAAGGAGGGCGGCCAGACCTCCAAGTCCATGATCCGGGGGCTCCTCATCGGCCTGATCGGGGTCTTCCTGATCCTGAGCTTCCAGTTCCGGAGCTTCGTCGAACCCGTGACCGTGATGGTCGCGATCCCGTTCGCCCTGATCGGCGTCGTCTGGGGCCACGTGCTCATGGGCCTCTCCCTGTCGCTGCCGAGCATGCTCGGGTTCGCCTCGCTGGCGGGCATCGTCGTCAACGACTCGATCCTCCTCGTCGAGTTCATCAAGCATCGACGACGGGAGGGAAGCACCACGCCCGACGCCGCCCGCGCGGCCAGCCGCGACCGCTTCCGCGCGGTCCTCCTCACCTCGCTCACCACGATCCTGGGCCTGCTGCCCCTGCTCACGGAGCCCAGCCTGCAGGCCCAGATCCTGATCCCGCTCGTCACGAGCGTGATCTTCGGGCTGCTGGCCTCGACGGTGCTCGTCCTGCTCGTGATTCCCTGTCTCTACTCCGTCCTCGGCGACATGGGCCTGGTCACGAAGGTCGAAGAGCCGATCGTCCAGGAGGGCGTCTAGGAGAGGCGTTCGAACATCTGCTCGCGCGCCGGGCCCACGCAGACCCGGCAAACGGGACCCGCGTGCCGTTCGACGAGGTCCACGGTGCGTCTTGCCGCCTCCGGCAGGTCCTCGTAGCGGCGCACCCCGTCCACCGGTTCCTCGAAGCCCTGGAGCTCCTCGTAGATCGGTTCACAGGCCTCGAGGGCCACCGCGTCGGCGGGCGGAGCGTCTACCCTCCGACCGTCGAGCCGGTACGCCGTGCACACCCTCAGCGTCTCGAGCCCGGCGAGCACGCCCAGTCCCGTCAGGCAAATGCCGTCCACGCCGCAGGTGCGCGCGGCGTGCCGGACCAGCACGAGGTCGAGCCACCCACAGCGCCTGGGTCGCCGGGTGGTCGTCCCGTACTCGTTTCCGCGCACGCGAAGCGCGTCCCCCTCGGGACCGTCGAGCTCGGTGGGGAACGGCCCCGCCCCCACGCGGCTTCCGTAGGCCTTCACGACACCCCAGACGCCGAGGTCCGCCACGCGCACGCCGCAGGCCGCCTCGACGGCGAGGCCCGAGGCCGAGCTCGAGGTGACGTACGGATAGGTCCCGTGGTCCAGGTCGAGCAGCGCGGAGTGCGCACCCTCGAACAGCACGCGCCGGCCCGCGGCCACGGCGTCGCGGAGGAGTGCTGCGGTGTCCGCGACGAACGGCTTCAGACGAACGGCCTGCGCTTCGAGCTCGTCGCATCGCGCCCGTGCGTCGAGCGGCTCGAAGGCCTCGCCGGCCAGACGGGCCAGCGTCGCGAGTTCGGCGTTCTTCCAGCGCACGACCGCCTCGAGCTTCCTACGCAGTCGCCGGCGGTCCCCCAGGTCGGCGATCCGCACGGCCACGTCGCGGTGCGCCTTGTCCGCCACGGCGGGCCCGATGCCACGGCCGGTGGTGCCGAGGAACCCCGCCTCGCCGAGCAGCGCGCGCTGTGCGGCGCCGCGCAGGCGGTCCTCCTGGCGGTGGTGCTCGAGCACCAGGTGGGCACGCTCGGACACGCGGACGCGGTCGCTCACGTCGAAGCCGCGCGCCCTCAACTCGTCGATCTCGGCGAGGAACACCCCGGGATCCACCAGGACCCCGTTGCCGAGCAGGTTCAGCGTGCCCTCGGTGAGCACGCCGCAGGGGAGCAGGTGGAGCGCGAAGCGCTCGTCGCCGATGCGCACCGAGTGCCCCGCGTTCGCGCCGCCGTTGAACCGCACGATCACGTCGTGGTCGCCGGCCAGCACGTCGACCAGCTGGCCCTTGCCCTCGTCGCCGAACTGCAGGCCCACGACGAGCGCACGTCGCCCTCGCAGGGCGGAAGGAGTCGTCCCCATGGTCATCCGCCTCCACCACGACCGGCGGGAGCGGGTCCCGAGCCGGGCCAAGGCCGAGCTATGCCTTCTACCGACCGATCGTGGCCGCGAACGGCTGTCGGCGATCCGCACCCCGAGGGGGGCTGTCTCGGCGAATCAGGGATTCGACGCGCCCATCATGGCGTCCCGCCAGGGCCCGGTCCAGGGGCAGCGAGGTCGAGCACCCGACCCCCGACTCGAGCCCCGCCCCTCCCGGCTCAGCGCCCGGTGGCTTCGGTCGCTGGATGCGGAAGACCTGGGCCCGACTCGGGACCTGCGAGCGGACCGCGCTCCGCGTTCCGTGGGCGGAGGAGCGCGAACCAGAGGAGCAGGGCACCGAGGAGGAGCGCGCCATTGCCGGCAAGCACGACTTTCGCGGCCCGCGGCAGGAAAAGGAAGGGAACGTTGATGAGGAGCCCCGCCGCAAGCAGCACGAAGGCGAAGGTGCGGATCCCGCGCCGGCGCCACGACGCGGCAACCCAAACGGCCGCTGGGAGCAGCACCACGAAGTGGGCCGCGCGACTGAGCGGGGCCACGATCACCATGGTCGCCGCGAAGAGCGCGAGCTCGCGGCTGCAACCCCAGGGGTCGTCCTCCCTCGCGGGAGGCCGCGTGGCGATCAGGGTGAGGACGACGAGAACGGCGGCGATCAGCCGGTAGATCCACTCGGCCACGCCCGGCGCGAGGTGGAGGGCGTGGACCCCCGAGTCGTCCCCGGTGCCGTCCAAGCGGGGCGCGGCGAGCCAGCGGTAGACCGCCGCCCGCACGGAGTAGCCGGGCTCGTCCGTCGTCGGCGCGCCCTCGTGCGTCCCCCCGTGAACGTGCGGTTCCGCGATCTGCTCGAGGAAGCGTGCGTT
>JAUXCH010000577.1 GCA_030618975.1 Planctomycetia bacterium | reverse complement strand
TCGGGTCCCCCCTCGGCATTCCGGCGGTGCGGGAGGCGGGCGCGGGGGCGTCGAAACCCATCCCCGTCCGGGTGATCCAGGCGCGGCAGCGACTCAGGGCGCAGGACACGGGCGCGGCGCTGGACCTGCTCGAGCCGCACCGGCCCCTGACGGCGGCCGAGCCCGAACGCTCGTGGCTCCTGGCCCACATCTGGCACGAGCGCTCCGAGGGGCCGCGGGCCCGCGCGGCGGCATGGGCGATGCCGCGGAGCAGTTTCCGGACGGCGCTCGTGGCATCGCTCGCCGAGGATCCCGCGGGCGCGCTGCAGGAGGTCCGCTACGCCCTGTACCGCTGCCGGGATCCCTGGCTGGAGCTGACCGGGGCGTACCTGCAGCAGGTGCTCGGGGACGGTCCGGCTGCACGGGCGCACGCGCTGCGAGCCCGGGGCCGTGGCTCCGTGTTCGTGGACGTCGACGCGTTGCTCGTGATCGCCCGGACGTACCTCGCGGACGGCCGGCTCGGGGACGCGGCGGTCGCCGCGGCGGCGGCCTCACGTCTTGCGCCGGAGGACGCCCGGACGTACTTGATCGGCGCCGCCGCGGCGCGCCGCGGCGGGCACCCGGGGTCCGCCGCCGCCTTTCTCGTGGAGGCGCTCCGGCAGGTCCCCACGTCGGAGTCGTACGCGTGGCGCCTGGCGGAGTTGCTTCGGCGCGATCCGGACGCAGCCCTGGCGCGGCGTGTCGAGCAGGCGCTCGCGGGCGTGGTGCGGAGACCGAATCCGGAGCGCGAGGCATTGCTCGCCTGGCTCGCGAAGCAGCGAGGGGCCGAGGGGGAGGCCGTCGCGCGCTACGAGAGGGCGCTCGCCGACGGGGCGAACCCCATCCCTGCCGAGCAGGAGCTCCGCGGGCTGCTCGCCCGCCGTGGGGACTACCGCCGCGTGGTCGAGTTGCTGCTGAGCGCCATCCCGGAGGACGTGCGGGAGGATCCACGAAACCTGCGGCGCGGCGCGTGGGCCGCGCTGCGGCAGGCCGTCGAGGCGGCCCCGGACGGGCACGCGAACGAGGACCGGCGCGTCGTCCTCGCACGCGCGCTGGTGGCGGGGGGAGCGCACGACGAGGCGCGCGCGGTCCTGGGAGTAGCGGCCGGGGCCGCCGCGCGGGATCTCGCGGGGCGACTGGCCGCGCACCGGGCGTTCCTGCGCGATTTCGAGACGGCGCTCGAAGGCGGGTACCGGCAGAAGGACCGGAAGCGTGAGCCTCCGGGCCTGCCCGCGATGTTGTCCGTGATGACGCGGCTGGCGCGGCGCCACCTGCCCGCGGACGAGGTCTGCGCGTTCGCGTCGCCCACGCGGGGCCTGCGCAGCGTCTCCTGCGTGGGGAGCTGGCTGGATCATTCGACGGACACGACGTCGCCCATCGTCGCGTACTTCCGCCGCTACGGCACCTACCTCGTGCTGGGCCGTCGCAACGACCAACCCGTCGAGGCGGTCCTGCTGTCGCTCGGGTCCCTCGTCCGAGACCAGACGATCACGACCCGCGGTCACCGGTACCGGCACGACGTGGCCGTCGGGTTCGACCGGCGGCTGCGCTCGTTCGTATCGTCGCTCGGCGGCGACCTGGGCGGCGCCTGTCTTCCGGACGGGATCTGGATGGACGCCGACTCGGTGCGCGCTCTCGAGCACGGGATCCGCCTCGTGCCCACGCGCGACCGGTCGTGGATCCGCATCGTCTCCCGCGGTCCCCGACTCGTTGCGCCGGACACGCCCGACGGTGTGCTCGCGCTGGGGGAGGGCGCGGGGGCCGGGGCGCGGCTCCTGCTGCGCTACCTGGAGCGATGCAAGGACGACCCGTGGGGGAGCTTTCGGACGCTCAGGGCGCACGAGTACGGCCACCTCGTCGAGCTGAGGCGGCACCTCCCCCTCCGGCAGGGCCTGGCCGCGAGCCTCGCGTTGCTCGCCGAGTCGCGGTTCAGCCTCGCCGTCGCGGAACGGACGCTCGAGATGCGCGCGCAGCTCGCCGCCGTGGCCGAGTCGCCGGATCCCGACCTGGCACTGGCCGAGATGCTGCTGGCCATCCCCGTGTACACGGCGGATCCGGATCCGCACGACGCGGGGTACCAGGATGGCGTCCGGCGGCTGATGGTGGAGGTGCGCGCGCGCCCGGACCTGTATCCGCAGATCGCCCCCTGCTATCGCATCCTGCCGCAGCTGGATCGCCTGAGCGACGCACAGATCCGGCAAGCGGCGCGGGCCGTGCTGCCACGTTGAGCTCCGGGAACGCGTGCTAGTCTCGACCGCCATGGCGCGCCCCCGTCCGGTCCCGGCTCGGGTCCTCTTCCTCGTCCTGCTCGCGCTGGGGGCCTTCGTCCGGATCGCCCCGGCGGAGCCCGAGCGTCCGGAGGGGTCCTGGCGGATCTCGTCCGTGCACGCGGCCGGGGCCGGTGAGGCGTCCGAGATCCTGAAGCACGCGGTCGAGGCGGTGGAGGCCGAACGCTGGAGCGAGGCGGTCGACGCCCTGCTCAGGCTGCGTACCCGGCACGGCGAGGCGCTGGTTGCCGTGCCCGAGCGGTGGGCGTGGGAGGTGCCGCTCTACTGGCCGGCGAAGCACGTCGTCGAGTTGCTGCTGGACCCGCTGCCGGACGCAGCGCGAACGGAGGTGCTCGACGCCTGGCGTGGGGCGGTGGGGACGCTCGTCGAGCGGGCCGAGGCCGGCGACGACACGGCACTCGAGAGGCTCGGCGACGACTGGGCGGCGGCCGCGCCCGGACGTCGCGCGCTGCGCGCCGTCGTCGAGCGCGACCTGGAGGCGGGCCGGTACGCGGCCGCGGCGCGGCGCCTCGAGCACTGGCTCCGCCTGCCGGGCGGGTCGCCGGGCGCGCGGGCGCTCGCCGTGCTGCAGCTCGCCGAGGCGCTGGCCGCCCTGGGAGACGAGACCGCGCTCGAGGCCCTGCCCGCACGGTTCGAGACCGAGGTCGGGCGCACCGTCGCGACGGCGCGGGGACGTCTCACACCGCGGCTCGGTGTGCACAAGCTGCGCGCTCGGCTCCGCGTGCGGAGGACGACGAAGGCTCGGCGGGGGACGCAGGACGCGGCGCTGCCCCGGGACCTCGAGGTGCTGTGGACCCGGGCGCACGAACGTGACGGCCTGCTCTCCCGCACGGCGCGCCTGAGGACCGCGATGCGAACGCTCGGCGGCGCGGCGGCGGACGGGGAGGACCTGATCCTCCACGACGGTGCCGTCGTTCGCCGCATCGAGGCGTTCACGGGTCGTGAGCTGTGGCGCTTCCCACCGCCGGACGAGGGGCGCTGGAACTACGATCCGCGCCACCGCTACGCGGCCGAGGACCTGCCGCTGAGGACCGTCGACGTCGCCGGAGACCTCGTGCTGGTCGTGCTCGGCGACCCCGCCGCGCAGGGGAGCTTCGAGTACCTCGGGGACCAGGTCCGACTGGAGGGCCACGCGCGGGCGAGCCGCACGCGCCTGGTCGCGTTGGACAAGCACACCGGTCGGCTGCGCTGGACGACGGGCGGGCCGCGCGACGGGCACGACGTGCTCGGGGACGAGCTGACCGGCTGCCAGTCGCCGCCCCTCGTCGTCGGCGATGCGGTCTACGCTCTCTTCGCCCGTCGTCGCGGGGCGAGCGAGATCCACCTGGCGTGCCTCGACCTCGCGACGGGCCACGCCCGGTGGGTCTCCTACCTGGGCACGGGAGTGAGCGGGCGTTCGGTGGACGCGGACGAGGGCGACGATCGCTTCGGCGGCAAGCGGACGAGGGCGCCGCCGTGGGGCGCGCGGCCGGCGCTGGCGGGCGACGAGATCTGCGTGCTGCCGCACGCGGGGTTCGCGGCCGGCGTGGACGCGCGAGACGGCGCCGTTCGGTGGCTGCGGCCGCTGCCGCGCTTCGAAGGCTACTTCGCCCCCGGTCCGGAGGAGGGGTTCTCCGGGCGCAACGCGCCCCTG
>JAUXCH010000388.1 GCA_030618975.1 Planctomycetia bacterium | reverse complement strand
ACCGTGAACCCCGCGGGAACCTCCACGAGGAGGTGCTGGTGCCGGGCACCCCGCGTGTCGTCGCGCAGGACGAGCTTCACCCTGCCCTCGGCCTGGACGAGCACGTCCGAGAGCTGCCGGTCGTGGGCCTGGGTCAGGGGGCTCTCCTCCAGCACACCCGTCTTGCCGCAGGAGAACAGAGAGGAGCCGTAGGCGATCGCAGCGAGGAGGAGGAGCGCCAGGGCCCGCTTCGGGGTCAGGGGCCTCATCGACCTTCGAACTCGGTTCCGCATCGGATCGTTCCTCCCGCCGGGCGGGACATGATGCCCGCGCGGCGCCGAGGGTCGCCTCGGGAGCGCACTAACACAAGGCGAAGATCCGCCGCCCGTGGAACCCCGGACCAGGGTGCGCCGTCCCTCTCCCTGGCGGGCAGGCCTGTCGGGTACCCGATCGAACGGTACAGTTGCGCCTTCCGCCCCAACCCGGCGATCCCTCTCGAGACGTGAGAACGACCATGCGCAAGCCCATCCTCCTCGCCGCCATCGCGGCCCTCCTCCTCCTCGGTGCCACCCAGACCGCGATCGGAGGCTGCTGAGGCCGCTCTTCGGCCAGTATGGCCGTTCTCCGCATCACGTGGACGTCGGCGGACAAGGTGTCCGTCGCGACCGGGGAGATCACGCCCGGCGAGGGCGACGAAGACGCCGCCGAGGTCAAGGCGCCGCGGGCCGACAAGCCCATGCTCGTGTGGATCCAGCACCCGAGCGACGACGAGGCCAACGAGAAGGTCGCCAAGATCACGCTCGACCCCGACAAGCTCCGCGTCGGCTGCTCGTTCTTCACCTGCATCAAGATGACGGCCGAGGCCGCGTCCGCGGACCGCCTCCTGGCCGACACGGGCAAGAAGTACCCGCGCATGGTCCTCATCACGCCTGACTACGACGTCGTGAAGGTCATCGAGGGGAAGATCAGCTCCTCGAAGCTCTACGCCGCCATGAAGAGGACGGCCTCCAAGTCCTACAAGTGCAACTTCGACAAGAACGTCAAGGGCGTGATCAAGCTTCTCGGTGAGTTCGACAAGATCGAGAACGAGCGCGATGCCCTCACGAAGAAAGAGGACAAGGGCGTCAAGCCGGCCGAGGCGAAGAAGATCGCCAAGGCGCGCGAAGAGCTCGACGACCGCGAGAAGGAGGCGAACGAGCAGCGCGACGAGTTCCTGAAGCCCGAGCTCAAGACCGCCTAGTAGCAGCCACGGCTCCCCACGGCGCTGAACCCGCACGGCGGGCGTCTTCCGACCCGGAGGACGCCCGCCGTTCTCGTGCGGGGTGCCGGTAGACTGCCTCCATGGCCAGGCTCCTCTACCTGCTGTCCCACTCCACGGACGATCCGCGACGCGCCGCCACCGGTCTCGCGGCGGCGGCCGCCGCCGCGGAACGCGGCCACGAGGTCGGCACCTGGCTCACGGACGAGGGCGTGCGCCTGGCGGTGAAGGGCGTGGCCGACGCGCTGCTCGAGAAGGGACCGCGCCTCGCCTCGGACAGCCTCGCGGCACTCTCGGCGCAGGGATGCCGGCTTCACGTCTCACGGCCCTGCTTCGAGGCGCGGGGCTTCGCAGAGGGGCAGCTGGGACCGGGCGCGCAGCTGGAGGATCCAGGGGCGCTCGCGGACCTCGTCGCCGAGGGGTGGGTTCCGGTCTAGGAACCCGGGGGGCGGGACGGGCGCGGTCCGCTCGCTTGGCCTTTCGCGGCCCTTCCGGCCCGTCGGGGATGGCCGGAGGCCTGGAACCCGGTTGGGAGACCGAGCGGATGGTTGCCTGCGCCTCCTCGAGCACGCCTCCGGCGATCCACTCCCGAGCACTCGAAGGAGAACCGTGGGCCGTGCGTCCAAGGACGGCATGGTGACGAGCGGGAGTCGCAGTCCCGCCGAGAGCCCGGGTGCATGATCCGACGCACGTTCGTTCTGCCGGCCACCGTCCTGGGGTTGCTCGTGCTGCTTGCCGGCGTGCTCCTGCATCGAGGTGCCGAGGCCGAAAGGGACGGTGGGCAGCGAGGGGTTGCGGATCGCGACGAACGGGCAACCTCTGCCGCGGTTCTTCGCGGCCGTCGAGGCAACGCCGAGAGACCCTGTCGGCTCCACGGCAGGGTGAGCCGGGGCGACCATGGTTCACCCGCTGGTGTGCGGGTGTACTTGATGCCCAAGGACCGTGACGGCGGCGAGAACCCTGCCGTACACGCGGTTGCAGACGCGGAGGGAGCGTGGAGTCTCGGGGCCGCGGATCCCTCGGGGCACTGGATCGCCGCCGTCGCCGAGGGAGTCGCCCCGGTCTTCCGGGATGGCGATGCCTGGGACGGCGAACCGGTGGTCATGAGCCTCCCTGCAGGGCGACGACTCAGGGTCTACGCAACTCCCATCGAGCTCCTGGTTGGCGGATCCGTGCGCCTTCGAGTGTCGTCACCCGCAGAGTCCGACGGAGCCTGGCCGCGTCCCGGTGAGTCTCTTGCGTTCGAGAGGGACGTTCTCTTCGACCCGGGGGGTGAGACCGTCGTGCAAGTTCCCACAGAGGGACCTGTGCGGCTCGAACTCGACGCACCCGCAGTCCGTGGACAGCCCGCCGAGCTGCTCGTCGAGGCCGAAGCCGAAATCGCCAACTTCTACCTGCGCACGAGTTGTCTCCTGGAGATCCGAGCGACGGACGCGGAGACGGGCTGGGACCTGGAGATGAAAGCGTTCGCCACCCTTCCGGACTTCGAGGTCGATCAGCCGCCTGATGAACCGTTCAAGCTGGAGGACATCGACGTCCACCACACCATGGACTTCATGTACCGGGAGGGTCTCCCGCCCGGGCGGTACGACGTGCACGTGCGGTGCGAGGGGTACCTGCCGTTCGTTGCCCAGGACCTGGACCTCGAGCGCCCGGCAAGCCACGTCATCGTGGATGCGGCCCTGCGGCTGGATCCTGCCATGGGCAAGCTCGATCTGCGGTTGGTGCTTCCAGGTCCGTCCGGGCTTGGTGACCTGGAGCCGCACCTTCTCCTCCGGCGCATGGAAGACCCTCCTGCGAGCCGTCCGGAGTGGCGTTGGGCATGGGTTCGCGAGGTGGATCGAGTCGCGTCGCGTGTGCAGTTGGGCCCCCTCCACCCCGGACGGTACGAGGTGTACGCATGGGCGGGAACGACGGCTGTGGGGCGGACGGAAGCATGGGTCGACGGCGGGTACACCGCCAAGGCCGAGGTGGCCCTCGGCCCGGGACTCATGATCGACCTGCTCCAAGGCAAGAAACTGGATCCAGCGAAGACCTGCCACTGGACTACCGTTCGCCTCGTGAACGGCCGCGGAGGTCATCTCCCGCCGGTGCGCTTCGGCTGTCACCAGCCGCCCACTCGCATCCAGGAGGGTGACCGGTACTACGACAGCGCATGGGCCAGTGGTTGCGTGCCGTTAGACGCGGTGCTGGGGCCTCTCCCGGCCGACGAGGTCCACGTCGTCACTGGTGGAGACGAGAGCGAGTTGCGACGTTGGGCTGTGACCTCCGAGGACTAGGCGGCGATTGCCGTGTGACTGCCGCAAGTGCAACGCCCTCGAGGCGCTGCAGCTCGCGAAGCCCATGAACACGAGCCGTGAGGGTGGCATCCCCGGCAGGACTCGAACCTGCGACCTCCGGTTTAGGAAGGCGACGGTAGTCGGAATCGCTCCAAAAGGCCAATTTCTGGGCCCTCAGAGCATCACGCTGTCGTCTGGGTGCCGGTTTGGGCACCGGGCGGATGCTCGTTCGCGCGTACGAGCGCGTGCCGGTGACCACACGCCCGACCCGCTGCCGCCACCCGGTACACTCCCTGCATGCGCTCAACTCACACGGGTAGCGACACGCTTCGTCGAGTCTTGGCGTTGGTGGTCGCCTGCGCAGTTTCGGTGCCGCTCCCGTCGTGTGGCGAAGAGGAGGACGAGCGCGTGGCTCGGGACGAGGCGGCGACCTCTGTTCCGGTCGTGCCTCCCCCGCCCGACTCCGACCCGTCGCCCTGGCCCGTGATGAAGGGGTGTGCCGTGCGCTTCCGCTGGGAGTTCCCCGAGGGCGTGGACTCCACCGTCGGGGTCAGGGCGTGGTGGGAGGAAGCGGACGCACCGGGCGTCAGCACGCTCCGACCCGTGGCCCGCGGATCAGAGCACGTCGTCGTCGGGGTCCCGCCGGGCGACGGCATCGTCATGCTGCACGTCCCGGGGTGCGTCGCGGTGCAACGCGCTGTGAGCGCGGAAGCAGACGTGACCACGGATGCGGGCACGATCACGTTCCGGCGCTGCAAGATCCTCGAGGGTCGCGTCGTCGACGAGGACGGCGCCCCGATCGACGGCGCCTTTCTCTGGCCCCAGGCGGGAGATCTCTCGGTCCCCCTCACGGGCACCGACAAAGACGGCCGGTTCGCGTTCGACGGGCTACCCGACGGCGAGGTCCAGCTGCGGGTCGAGTCGGACGACCACGTGCGAAGGACGGTGGTGGTTCGAAACGGCCCCGGCGTCGCGCCGGAGGCGATCGTCTTGGATCGGGGCGGAGAAGTCGCGGGCCTCGTGGTCGATGCGGAGGGTCGCCCGGACGCCGATGCCTACGTCTGGATCGTCGATCCCCTGGACGACGAGAATCGAGACCGCATGGCGTGGCCGTCCGTGGAATCGGACGGGACCTTCTCCGTCCACCTGGCCCCCGGGCGCTACCGGGTGAGCGCCCGGTCCGACGATGGATCGGGCTCGGTGACCGTGGAGGTGCACGAGGGGAAGACAACGGACGCCAGGCTGATCCTTATGACGCGCTGACTACACCTCGAGAGCCTTCAGCGGGCGACGTACGCAGCGATCCCCTGCGGCCTGGGGTCGATCTCAAACGCTCCGACGGCCCTCGTGAACGCCCCGGGATCCGCCCTCTGCAGCTTGACCGAGATGCGATTCAACCGCGATCGAGCCGGGTAGAGCGGCGCCGGGACACGTGGCATCCCCGGCAGAACTCGAACCTGCGGCCTCCGGTTCGGGCAACCCGCGCCAGGAGCGTGCGCCAGACCCGCAGGAGGCGGGCCACGTCCTCGGACTGCATGCGCAGGACGTCGAACCTGAGTCCGGCCCGGCAGACGAGGTTCTCGGACGGGCGCGTCACGTGGGCGAGCCGTACGGGGATCGGGCGCTCGTCATCCGAGGTGCCCTCGAGCCCCAGGTCCGCGGGGCGGCGAGCAGGATGCACCAGGACGAGTATCCAACGGCCGGATCGACGGCCGGACTCGAGGCGGAAAGGCGGGCCGCCCGTCACTCTGGGAGGGCGGTACCCTTGGGCGCATGCGCACGCGACGGCTGGTGGTCATCGAGGGCTCGATCGCGTTTCTGAAGTCCGTCTTCGGAATGTGGCGTTGTATGAACAAGGGCATCGAGCACTTCGCGAGCACGGTCGGCGCAACCGTCTTCGTGCATAACTTATT
>JAUXCH010000337.1 GCA_030618975.1 Planctomycetia bacterium | reverse complement strand
GGCATCCCGGTGGACGCTGCGGGGGCAGAGGATGGAGACCTCGAGCACGGCATCCACGTCACGCGCTACATCACGGCGCCGGAGGGACCCCTGCGCCAGGGGCAGGTCTACGAGGTGGTGATCGAAGGACGGGCGCCGGTCGGGTGCGAGAACCTGCTCGTCACCGACGTCCTGCCCGGCGGCCTCGAGATCGAAGCGGCCCGCGACCGGGAAGGCACGCTCGAGCCCGACCGCGTCGAGCCGCGCGACGACCGGGTCCTCTTCTTCCGCACGAAGCCCCTCCGAGGCGAGTTCCGCCAGACCTATCTGGTGCGCGCGGTAACGGTCGGACGCTTCCGCGTCCCGCCCGTACGAGCCGAGCTCCTCTACGCGCCCGCGGTCCACGGGCGCTCCTCGGGCGGCGGGACGCTGGAGATCGTGCGTTGAGGAAGGGGCCCGCGATCCTCCGGCACCGTCGGCTGCTTGCGGCGTTCGTGCTGATCCTGGTCGCTCCGCACGTCCTCTTCGCCGCACTGGACCTGGCGCGTCCCCTGCCCGACGGCGTGCTGGAGCAGCTCGCCGACTCGCCCGTCGTCACGACGTCGGACGGCCGGCCGATGCACGTCGGCCTCACGCCCGGCGAGGGGCGTCTCGTGCCCGTGCCCCGCGAGGCGCTGTCGCCGCACCTGCTCCACGCCGTCGTGGCCTCGGAGGACCGTCGCTTCCGGTCGCATCGCGGCGTCGACGCGTACGCGGTCTTCCGGGCCGCTGGCGCCAACGCGGCGGGGAGGGGCGTGCGCCAGGGCGCGTCCACGATCACGATGCAGCTTGCCCGACTCCTCTTCGACGCGCCGCGCACCGTCGCCGGCAAGGCCGAGCAGGCCTTCCGCGCCCTCCAGCTCGAACGCCGCCACGCCAAGGACGAGATCCTCGTCGCCTACCTGAACCGCGTGCCCTTCGGCGGGAACCTCTTGGGGGCCGCGGCGGCGTCCCACGCGTTCTTCGGGAAGACGGCGCACGACCTGAACGCGGCCGAATCCGCGCTGCTCGCTTCCGTCTTGCCCGCGCCGAGTCGCTACGCGCCGCAGGGCGACGGTGCCGGGGCCCGCGTGCGCCGCGACCGGGTGCTGGACCGCATGCGCGAGGAAGGCTTCCTCGACGAGGACGCCTGGCGCGCGGCGCGGGCCTCGCCGCTGGGCCTGCGCCCGACGTCGTTCCCCGACGTCGCACCCCACGCCTGGATGCGCGTGGGAGAGGGGCGCTCGTCGATCGACCCGGGGGCGCAGCGCGCGCTCGAGGCCATCGCGCGAGCGGCCGGTGGCGTGGACGGGCTCGCCGTCGTGCTCGTCGAGAACGAGACGGCCGCGATCCGCGCGCTCGTCGGCGCGCGCGAACCGGACGCGCGCCGCCTCGACGCGACGGGTCGTCCGCGGAGCGCCGGCTCCACGTTCAAGCCGTTCCTCTACGCGCTCGCCTTCGACCTCGGTCTCCTGGCGCCGTCCACGCGGCTGCTGGACCTGCCCTGGCGCGCGCGCGACTGGACGCCGGGGAACTTCGACCGCGCCTGGCGGGGCCCGGTCCCGGCGAGCGAGGCGCTGGCGTGCTCGTACAACCTGCCCGCCGTCCGCCTGGCGGCCGCCTTGCCGCCGGGCGCGCTGGCCGGCGTGCTCCGCCGCGCCGGCTGTCGCCACGTGAGGCATCCCGGCGCGGGCGCGGGCGTCGACCTCGCGCTCGGGACCGACGACGTCACGCCGCTCGAGCTGGCCGGCGCGTACGCGGCCCTGGCCCACGGTGGCCGGTGGCGCGCGCCGTGGATCGCGGAGCTCGACGCGTCGCGGGGCGAGAGCGTCCGCGTCTGCTCGCCCGGGGCCGCCGCGCTCGTGACGCGCATCCTCGCCGATCCCACCCGGGCCCGCCCCGACGGGGCCGCCTCGTCGGGTGTCGCGTGGAAGACGGGTACCTCCTCCCGGCGGCGCGACGCCTGGGCGGCCGGCTACACCCGCCGCTACACGGCGGTCGTCTGGCGGGGGCGGCTCGACGGGCGGCCCGACGCGTCGCTCGTCGGCGCGCGCGCGGCCACGCCGCTCCTCTTCGCGGTGCTCCACGCCGTCGATCCCGCGCCGGCCGCCTTCGAGGGCGACGGCCTCGTCGAAGTCGAAGTGTGCGCCGAGACCGGTCTGGCGTGCACCGGCGCGTGCGAGTGCCGGAGCACGTCCCAGCGTCCCGTAGGCGCGCGCGCCCTGCGCACGTGCGACGTACACCAGTGGCTTCCGGTCGACGCGGCGTCCGGGCACCTCCTCTGCGAGCACTGTCGGAGCCGTCGCGGCCGCACGGTGGAGACGCGCCGTGCCGCCGTCCACCCACCGGCCGCCGCCGTCTGGCGTGCGCGCGTGGGCCTCGAGGTTCCCGCCCTGCCGCCGCACGCGGCAGATTGTTCCGATCCGTTGGAGCCCGCCTCCCTCAGGCCGCTGATCGTCACGCCGTGCGAGGGTCAGGCCTTCGTCCTCGTGGGCGAGGCGGCGGACGTCACCGTACGCGTGCTGTCCGCGCAGCCGGAGTCCGGCGTGCGTCTGCTGCTCGACGGCGAGCTCGTCGCCGAAGTGCGCCCCGGGACGCCGACGACGGTGTCCGTGCCCGCGGGCCGGCACGTCCTCACGGCGCTGACGGAACGTGGGCACACCGACACCGTGACGTTCGTCGTACGGTGACCCCCCACGAGCCGTGCCAGGCACCATGCAAGGGACAACGCCCGTTCCCCACGTACGGTGCCAGGCACCCGACGAGGAGTAGCGGCGGACGCCCCTGCGCGTGAAACCGTTCTCTCGGCGCTACACCTCGCCGTGGGCCTGGCACCGCGCAGGGGGGGGGGGCGCGGCTCGTGCGGTGCCTGACGCTGTGCGGTATCGGTGCCTGGCACGGCCTGGGGGGGCTAGGCGCGCCCGAAACCCTGCTCCGTGAAGTGCCGGTCGAACGCGAAGACGCGCTGGATGCCGTGCTGGCGCATGAGCACGAAGCTCGCGCAGTCCACGAGGCTCAAGCGGCGGCGCCCGGCCGCGAGGAGGGAGGCCGAGGCGCGCGCGTGGAAGTCCCCGTCCAGCCAGAGCACGTCGAGCACCGGCACGACGTCTTCCACCAGCGCGCGCAGGGCGGGCATCCCGAGGCGGCTCCGGACCAGGGCGTACGTCTCGACGAGCACGTAGTTGCTCGTGGCCAGCCTCTCGGTGTCCTCGATCAGCCGCGTCCAGGCCGCCCTGGCGTGGGCGTGGTGCCCGTCGTTCGCGTCGAGGACGGCGAGCAGGGCGGAGGTGTCGACGAAGACGGTCACGAGTCGTAGAACTCGGCGAGATGCTCGTCGTGCTCTTCGGAGACGTCCCCGGTCTTCGACCGGAAGGCGCCCACGACGGCCAGGGCTCGCCGGCGGCGCTCCTCGTCGTCGGGTCGGCCGGTCCGGGCGAGGACCCAGGCAATGCCCTCGCGGATCAGATCGGCCATCGACCGCCCCTGCTCGGCGGCCAGCTGCTTCAGGCGCCGGGCCTGGTCTTCGGGGAGTTGGATCTGCGTGCGAACCATCATGCTTACAGAATAGCATACATTACAGCACCCTCCGGCGGCGGCGCCGGACGACGGCCAGGCCGACGCTGCCGGCGCTCACGAGGAGCAGCGTGGCGGGCTCGGGCACCGCGGGCTGCGGAACGAAGCCCGGCGTCGGGGTGATCGTCGGCAAGAAGTCGTGGGCGTTGTCGTTCGTGTCGGTGCCCAGGAGGTCCCGCGACAGGCTCCATCCCGCCCGGACGTCGGTCGCGTAGATCCCCTCGCCGGCGTTGTACAGGCCGGCGTTGCCGTACTGCAGGGCGTCGACGATGGACCCGGATGCGTCGAGGAGCTGGATGGCGTCCGGTCCGTTCTGCCAGTCGACGTTGGCGGTGGCGTCGCGGGCGAGGAGCACCGCGCCCGTCGCCCCCGTCGTGGCCAGCACGAGGAAGCCGTCCGACGGGATCGTCAGGCCGGTCAGGCTGATCGTGCGGTAGGCCAGGCCGTTGTACCCGTTGATGCCCCGGAGCGACCAGCCCGTGAGGGACGTGCCGGGCGTTCCCAGGATCTCGGTGAAGGCCTCGTCGGCGTCGGTGCCCACACCGTCGTAGCAGATTTCGTTCAGGATGGGGCCGGCTCGCGCGGGGGTGGCCGTGGCGGACACGAGCAGGGCGAGGGTCGAGGCGAGGATGACGAGACGGCGCATGTCGGACTCTCCGGTGGGGACGTCCCCACCCCAACACCGCGCGAGAGCGCCGACCGGTCACACGTTTTCCCGTTTTTCGTCTCGTACCCCACCGCGTCCGAGGGTCACTGCCCCTTGCGGGCTGCCTGGCACCGTACATTCGAGGTCTTCCGCCAGCGGCTGGAGTGAGCGCGCCGTGACGAGCGACCCCCGCTACGACCGGTTCGGCTGGGACTACGCGCGGTTCAACCCGCTCGAGGAGCGGGCTCTCGGCTGGTATCGCGGCCATGCCCGTCTGGCCGCCGGCCCCGTCTTGGAGTTGGCCTGCGGGACCGGCCGGCTGCTGGCCGCACTTGCGGGCGAGGGGTACGAGGTCGTTGGCCTGGACCGGTCGGCCGCGATGCTCCGGCAGGCGAGGGAGCGGCTGGGTGCAGCGGCGACGCTCGTGGAGGGCGACATGCGCGAGTTCGCGCTCGACCGGCAGTTCGCCCTGGCGATCGTCGCGGACAACTCGCTCCGAGAGATCGAGACCGAGGAGGGCATCCTGGCCTGCCTCCGCTCAGTGCGCCGCCACCTCGAGCCGGAGGGGCGCCTCCTGGTGACGGAGCGGCGGTTCGATCCCGCCCGGTATCCGGACGGCGTCGCCGAGTCCCCGTGGGCGCCTGCCGGGCGGGACCCCGCGACCGGCGACGACGTGGAACGAAGGGTCCGTGTGCGTCTCGATGAGGGACAGAAGAGCTTGCGCGGCGTGATGACCTACCGCGTCGTCGGCTCGGTGAACGAGACGGACCTCCCCTTCGAGAGCCTCGTCCTCCTGCCCGAGGACTACCGGCGGCTCTTCGCGGAAGCCGGCTTCGCCTCGGTGCTCCACGTGGGCTACGAAGAGCGTGCGGACGACGGGGTGGATCCCGTCCTTTGCTTCGTCTGCACGCCTCGCAACACGTAGCTCATCGCCGCGACGCAGACGGGGGGGATGCCGAGCACGAGCACCAGGTCCAGTGGCGCGCCCTCAGCCCACGCGATCCAGGCGAGAACGGCGACGAAGACGGCGGCGCCGCCGACCGTGAGTCCTCGCACCCGGACGCCCGCGCTCGCGAAGAGGAAGCAGAGGCCGGAGACCCCGAACAGGGCCGCGGTCGTCGGGTTGCGCATGCCCAGAGCGACGACGGCGAGGATCAGGCAGAACACGGCCTGCGAGACGCAGGCGAGTCCGAGGAGTGGACGCGGCTTCCACCGGAAGGCGAGGACCGGGCCGGCGAGGGCGAGGGTGCCGGCGACCGCCAGCTGGGCCGGAGAGACGCCTCAGCACGGGCGCAGCAGGAAGCCCCCGATCCAGATGCCGTGGAGGAAGGCGTGACACCCCAGGGCGACCGATGCCAAGAGGCGGAAGGTGAGCTCGCGTCTGGGCACGCGTCGTTTCGTAGCACGGCGGCGCACGGATCTCCACCCGCGCGCCGCACGTGGGTCTAGAGGATCGACATCCGGTACCAGTTTCCCGCATTCAATGCGGGAAACTGGTACCGGGTGTCGATCCATCACTGTCCCTTGCATGGTGCCTGGCACCGTACGTGGGTCTAGAGCAGGGGGCTGATCAGGCGCACCGTGTTCTCGGCGAATTGCGAGAGGAACGGTCGCTCGGCCCAGGCGATCGGGTCCACCGCGATGCAGTCCTCCAGGTAGGTCTCCTGCAGGGCGCGGAGACGCTTCGTGAAGTCGGGGTCGTTGACGAAGAGCGAGACCTCGTAGTTCAGCCAGAGGCTGCGCATGTCCAGGTTGACCGTTCCGAACATCGACATGCGAGCGTCGACG
>JAUXCH010000818.1 GCA_030618975.1 Planctomycetia bacterium | reverse complement strand
GTGCACTCCTCGGAGGTCCCCGAGAGGATGATCCCTTCCGCGATCAGCCCGGCACGGAGCCGTCCTGCACGCTCAGCGGCGGTCTCGGCTCTCGCTACGGGGTCTACGAGTGCAAGGTAACTGTCGCTCATCCTGCTCTCCTCGCGGCCCGCGTGCGGGACCTCCCGTAGATCACCGCCTCCGCTCGCCCGGCTCCGGGAGGGGGGATACGAGACGGAAGCCCGTTGCGCCATGGAACCCGGCTACCCCGAATCTCCAGCGAGTGGCCGACCGTGCGAAGGCGGCGGGCATGTCGTAGCCGCCGCCGCGCATCACGCACTCCCAGATGCGCTCGTCTTCCCGGGCACTACCATCGGTCGGTGCTCCCTCGTACGAGGGGCGCCATGAGTCGGTGCATATCTCCCACACGCCACCATGCATGTCGAACAGGCCCCATGCGTTGGGTCGATAACTCCCGACGGACCTCTCGGCATCTTTGGCGCTGTCTCCAACCAGCGCTTGGTCGGCAGGAAGTTCGTCACCGGACGCATAGCGGCTCGTAGTGCCTGCTCGACACGCGTACTCCCACTCTGCTTCGCTTGGCAGACGGTAAGCGCGTCCAGTGTCTTTGTCAGAGAGCCAGGCCGCGTACGCAACGGCTTCCTCGTACATGACACTGTCTACGGCCTCATCCTTCGGCCGTAACTGATGCTCTAGAGAGCGCGGGTCATCGTCCAGGACCCCCGGGAACTGTGGGGACTCCCGGTACGCTGCGTACTGCCCCTTGGTCACCTCCGTCACCGAGACGTAGACCGCTCTGACATGCACCTCATGCTGCGGACCCTCGTTTAGGTACCGCCCCTCCTCATCCTCCGGCGACCCCATCAGGAACGTCCCCGCCGGGATCAGCACGAATCGCATCCCCAGGTCGTTTTCAAACGCCACGGGCACGCCGTGCTTCTTCGCCTCCGCGATCTGCTCCGGCGCGACGTGGGCCCAGGGCGGGACCTCGACCTCCAGGGCAGGATCGTTGCCGCAGGCGGCCAGGAGGAGGAGCAGGGCAAGTGCGGGGGCTCGCTTCACCGCTCGCCCGACGGCGAGACGAGGCGGAAGTACGAGGGACACTCCTCGCGTGCCTGGACGTACTGCTCACGCGCAGCGTCGAGTTCTGCCAGCGCCTTGTCTCGCCAGATGCGGGCCGCTCGGTCGTCCCCGCGTCTGACGGCGTTCTCCATCATCTCGGAGTACTGACCGACGCGCGTCACACTCAACGTGGCCTTGTTCTCTGCAATCAACGCAGCCACGTAGTGCGAATGAAATGACGAGTCCGCTTGCCTCGCGTCCCGGAATTCTCTGATCGCTCCCCACCACAGTGCCTGCTCGTGCTGGAGAGCCACCACGTCATCCATCGTCAACGCCGCGACGGGGCTCTCGTCCGCAGCCTCCGGGGCGGTCGGCTCAGCCCCGCACCCCGCAACCATCCCCACGATCACCAGCAGGCCCACCAGCCGCATGATCGCCGAGGAGGTCATTCAAGAATCACCTCGCGGTTCGTGTGCGTCGGCGCGGCCGAAGTACACGGCGCTCAAGCCCAACGCCGAACGCGATGGCCGCCAAGAGTAGGAGCAGGTCGACACCCAACTCAGCCCAGGGAGCGGTCACAATCGAGAGGGGCGCCGCGCCACACAGCAGGATGAGGCCACTTGCCATGAGCCAGGAGGTGCCGCTCAGGCGGTCCCTCGCCTCCGCATTGCTCGTGCTGCGCATCCAACGCCGCCTCAACCAGATGGACCGGAGGAGGGGGAGGCCCAGGAACGCAGATGCCAGCGTCGCCGCCACGGGCGCTGCGCCACTCAGCAACAAGGCGATGGCGAGAGTCCCTACCCACGCGAGCCACGCCGGGTGAGACGAAGTGCGCGAGTCCACCGGCTGGCCACCTTCGCGTCTGGTCGTGAGGGACAACATGCCGTGATCGTACCGCTACCTGCGTCACCTGTGAACAACACAGGTCCCGCCGACCACAGCGGTCCACCTGGAGTCCCGCCCGTGCCGCCCGCTCCCTCACCCACAACGCCGGGGTTTCGCGGGTCGGGGCGGGGGTGGAGGATGAACACGTGGCGCACTGGCACAGGAAACGGGCGAGCAAGCGCGACCTCCAGGTAGCCCTCGTCCGGGAGGTCGAGCGGTGGTCGGCGCTCTCGTACCAGCGGCTGCGCAGCGACGTGCGAGAAACCGTCGTGGAGGAGCGCGAGGTCGATGGGCTCGCGTACACCGTGGAGGTCGACCTGCTGGAGGACCTACCGGAGTATGTCCACGTTGCAGTTGCCGTGGACGACGGCTCCCTGCGATGGGCCGTGTGTCCCCTCAGCCACTCCTTCCTCGTGTATCCCGACGGGCGCGTGGACGAGTAGGCCTCCGACACCTGCGAGATGTGCCTGCCCCTGTCCGTGCCCTCGTGATCTTCGACCTCCCCACCGGCACCTGGACGGAGCACGACGGCGAGGACGGCCTGTGGGCCACGTGGGACCTGG
>JAUXCH010000794.1 GCA_030618975.1 Planctomycetia bacterium | reverse complement strand
GCTATCCGGACGGAGACCCCGCCGAGGGCTTCTTCGTGCACCTGAGGAACCAGGGGAACAACCCGGTCGCGCCGCCAGCGCCGACCGACGCCGAAGGCCGCGCCGTCATCGAGGGCCTCTACGGCGGCGCGCACACGCTCGTGCAGGTCCACGCCTCGGAGCAGGGCACCCCGTGGGGCGGCGCGCTCCTGGGGACGGTGGACCTCGAGCAGGGCGACGGTCACGTCGAGGGCGTGGTCGAGCGGACCCGCGAGGCGGTCCTGCGGTTCACCCTCGCCGGCGAGCGCCGCCTGCCGCCCGAGCCTTCGATCGGCCTGGCCGGCACGAGGCCTCCCACGACCACACGCGACGAGGAGACGGGGACGATCCGCTGCTCCTGGCGGCCGGTGCCGGGTCGATCCGAAGCGCGCCTGAGCGTGGAGGCCGAGGGCTGGCTGCCGTTCACCACGAAGGTCGCCGTGCCGCCGGTGGGAACGCCGCTCGTCGTGGACGTCGGGCTCGAGCCCGCCGGCGCCTTCGTGGTCCGCGTCGAGGTGCCGGAGGACGGCCAGGTGCGGGTCACCGCCCTGCGGTGGAGCGCGGGGAAGGAAACGTGGGAGCGGCTCTGGCTGCCGATGACCCGCATGGGGGGCTACGCGAAGCCGGACGCGAACGGACGAATCCGCTTCGCCCCGCTCGCGACGGGACGGTACCGGGCCCTCGACACGACCTCGGGCATCGCCACGACGCCCGTCGAGGTCACGCCCGGCGGCGACGAAGCCGAGGTGGGCCTGGACGCCGGCCGGTCGGGATGGGCACGGGGGAAGGTCGTCGTGCCGGAGGGGGGCGCTCGGATCGGCGCCGTGGTGCACGTCGACGGTGTGGA
Organism: Planctomycetia bacterium; assembly: GCA_030618975.1. Classification (GTDB taxonomy): domain Bacteria; phylum Planctomycetota; class PLA2; order PLA2; family JAEUHO01; genus JAUXCH01. The sequence continues at coordinate 1,755 of JAUXCH010000794.1, read as the reverse complement.
GGCGTTCCCGAACGTCGGGACGGGCATTCCAGGCGCCCAGGGGATCGTCGCGCGGGTGCGGGAAGACGGCACGTTCTGGATCCGCGTGCCCGGCGACCGCGAGGTGGTGCTCCGGCCGGAGGCGCTGACCCTGCGCCCGCACGCGAAGTCGGGCACGGCGCGTGTCACGGAGCCGCGGGACGACATCGTCCTGGAGCTCGTTCGCGACCACACCGCGTCCGTCACCCTCGACCGGGCGATCCCGACCTACGGTCCGCAGGGCCGGGGGATCACGCGGACGGTCCTGCTCTACGCCGGCGAGATCGAGGGCGAGCCGGCGGTCCGGACGACGGCCGCGGTCGAGGACGAGGGCCGCACGCTGGTCTTCGGCGGGTTCGAACCCGGGACGTACGCGGTCTGGATCGACGCGGATCCGTTCGCGCCCCTGGTGCTACCCCTCCGGGTCCTCGGGGAGGGCACGACGGATCTCGGGGAGGTCTCCGGGTCGGACGGCGCAAGCGTCGTCCTCGAGCTCCTGCTGCCCGCGGGCCAGGCTGCGCCGCGAGCGTATGGCTGGGCCGAGCACGCAGGCGAGCCCGCCTACCAACGCCGCGTGAACTGGCAGGGACCGCGAGCCGTGCTGACGGGCCTGGGGCCGGGGCGCCACCGGATCACCGTGGGGAGCATGGGGGGCGGGCTCCACCACGTCGAGACGATCGAGATCGCCGAGGGCGAGGAGCGAACGATCACGATCGATCAGCGCTGAGGGGCCGAGGGGCCGAGGCTCGCCCCAGGGGGTTTCCCGCGCACCGGGTTCCCCACCCCGGCGGGAGGCGCCGAGAGGCGCGGATTTCATCCTTCCGCAGCTACGTCATGAGCTCAGCCTTCGTCGTCCCGTGCGTCCGGGACCACGCGCTTGGGGAAGAGGCGGTGGCCTTCGAACACGGTGAGAACTTCGATCGCGTCGTCGCCGACGAAGTAGACGATGCGGTAGCTACGAAGCAGGACCTCGCGTAGCTCCGGACGCGAGTGCTCGGGCACGATGCGCCCGGCGTGCGGGTACGCGGCGGCCTGACGCGCTCGTTGCCGCAGACGCTCCACCCACCTGCGTGCCGCCGCGCGGCCGTCCTTGGCGATGTAGCGGCCGATCTCCAGCAGGTCCCGCTGGGCCTGCCGCGACCAGCGCAGCTTCACTCCGCTTCCAACGGGCCGAACTCGGCATCGAGCTGCTTCCGCAACTCGTCGTCGCTGATGACGCGGCCGGTCTGCACGTCGGCCAGCCCCTGCGCGACGGCCTCGAGGAACGCCTGCCGCTCGCGCATGCGGTCGAACTCGTCAGGAGACATCACGACACAGGCCGGGTACCCGTTCTGCGTGATCACGAGGGGGTTCCTGCGCTCGGGGAGGTCCTTGAGGATGCGCGCCGCGCGGGCCCTGAACTCGCCGAGAGGTAGGATGTCCTCGGAAACCCTCAGGGGCTTCATGTCGCCTCCTTTCGTTGAGCGGTTCTAATATGGTTCAAATATAGACCGCGCATGGCCCTCCATCAAGCGGTTCATCGAAGAGGCCAGCGGCTGGTTGGCCGAGCCCCTTGTACGGTGCCAGGCACCCCGCAAGGGACAACGCCCGTTCCCGCCCCCCTCCACAGCGCGGATGCCGTCCTCACGGCCTCTTCCGGAGCGTCTTCGATAGCCGCGGTTCTTGTCCTGACCCCGAAGCGCGCCCCGAAGCACGGTCCCCCGGGGTGCTACCCCTCCGCCATCCGGCGCTTCAGGC
>JAUXCH010000735.1 GCA_030618975.1 Planctomycetia bacterium | reverse complement strand
GCCCGCTGCGCCGAGGCTCGTCTTCGTAGGCGTCGGCAGGGTCAACCATGGGCGGCTCCCGACAGGTCGTGTCCCGCGGCTTCGTGGCGGCGTGGGTCGTGTAGCGGCGCGAGGGCCCGACCGCGCGCCCGGCGGATCACCCACCAACCGGCCACCCCGCCGACGAGCAGCAGGGCGCCGGCGTCGATCCAGACGAGGTGGAGCGGAAGTCCGTCCGGGTACAGCGACGGTTGGACGAGCCAGACCATCCCGAGCCAGTGCGCGACCAGGATCACGACGCTCACGGCGACGAGGATCCGTGGCCGCCGCTTGGCGGCCGCGGGCATCAGGACGACGAAGGGCACGACGAACAGGCCCACGACGACGGCCACGATGGTGGCGAGCCACGGGGCATGTCCGCGCGCGAGCATCCACCCCGTCTCCTCCGGGATGTTGCCGTACCAGATCAGGAACCACTGGCTGAAGGCGATGTAGGCCCAGAAGACGGCGAACGTGAAGGTGAGCTTGCCGAGATCGTGGAGGGTGTCCGCCGTCACGGTTCCACGGAGCGCCCCGCGGCCCAGGCCGACGGCGCAGAGGTTGAGCACCGCGAGCGCGGCGAGGACCGCGTGAGCGAAGACGTACACGCCGAAGATCGTCGAGAACCAGTGGTAGTCGAGCGACATCAGCCAGTCGACGGAGGCGAACGACAGGGCCAGCCCGAAGAGGATCAGGCCCGGTGCACTGAGGCGCCGCATCCCGAAGGAGAGGGCCGCTTCCCCCGTCTCGTCCTGCCGGAGCGATCCGCCGCGAAGTCTCAGGGCCAGCAGGATCCAGATCGCGAAGTAGACGACCGCGCGCACGACGAAGAACGGCACGTTGAGGTACGGGCTCTTGATGGCGTAGAGGGGGTCCCCGGCCGTGATCGAGGGGTCCGCCCAGTGCCAGAGATGCGGCAGGAAGACGAGCAGCGGCAGGAAGGCGAGTGCCATCACCGGCAGCGCGGCGAGCACGAGCTCGGCCCAGCGGCGCGGCACCACCGACCAGCCGGCGTCCGTCACGTGCTGGAGCATCACGAAGAAGAGCATGCCGAGCACGATGGTGAGCACGGTGGCGAAGGCGGTGAGGTGGGCGTGGAGGACGTGAACGGGCGCGACGAACGCCCCGACCGCGACGGCGAGCAGACCGAGCCCCGCGGCGCCCAGGAACGGAAGTTCGAGACGTGCGGTGCGAGTCATCGTTCCAGTTCCCGCCTCGCGTCCGCGGGCACGTCGTCGATCGAGGCGGCCTGTGCCCGCTGGAGTGCGCGGACCCAGGCGACGACGGCCCAGCGATCCTCGACCGCCACCTTGTCGGCGTAGGGTCCCATCTGCCCCTTGCCCTCGGTGATCGTCTTGAAGATCTCGCCCGCCTTCAGGCCCCGCACGCGCTCGCTGTGATACGAGGGCGGCTCGAGCATGCCGTAGCGCGTCGTGATCCCCTTGCCGTCGCCCGCGCGGCCGTGGCAGACGGCGCAGTAGACGTCGAAGATCCCGCGCCCCGCTTCCAGGAGCCGGCGGTCGATCGGGACGGGCAGTTTCTCGAGCGCGTAGAGCGGCTCGAGGACCACGGCGTAGGCCGGATCCGCCGCCCGCTGATCGCCCCCCCAGGGCAGCGTGCCTCCCACGGGCATCCGCTGGGCGCGGCCGTCGGCGAACCAGGCGTTCGGGCTCTGCGGCCTGAGCTTCGCCTGATCCACCATGTCGGGCCAGAAGTTGCGAGGCGGATCCCGGAAGGACTCGCCTCTCACGCCCAGCACGAGCACGACGGCCAGGGCCAGGCTGGCGAGGACGAGGACGGCGATCTTCGTCGGCTGGTCCATGTCAGCGCTCCAGGCCCTGGACGTTCGTCCCGCCGATCCCCTCGAGGAAGGCGGCCGTGTTCTCGGGGTCGTACTTCGCGTCCTGCGCGGAGACGACGAGGCAGAACCCGTCGTCACTGATCCGCCGGAACGGAGCGTGCTTCAGCAGCGGGTGGTAGAGCTTCGGCAGCCGGCTCAGACGGTACATACCGAACACGGTTGCGAACGCGGCGAAGAGGATGCCCAGCTCGAAGGTGATGGGCACCCACGCCGGCCAGCTCCCGAACGGCTTCCCGGCCGTCAGGATCGGGTAGAGATCGGTGCTGATGAAGAACTGCATGCAGAGTGCCAGCAGCGCGCCGAACACCCCGCCTCCGAGCGTCCACCAGCCGAGCGAGGACCGCTTCTGCCCCATCGCCTTCCCCATGCCGTGGATGGGGTACGGCGAGTACGCGTCGTACCGCGTGTAGCCCTCCTCCCGGACCCTGGCCGCGGCCTCCATGAGGGCGTCGGGCCCGGCGTAGGTCGCGATCAGGCCGTAGGGGTCCACGACGACGGCGGACTGCGTGACGGCGGACTCCGCGACGGCGGACCCCGTGACGGCGGACTCCGCGACGGACGGCTCCACCTTGCCGGCTCCGCCCGGTTTGTCCATGGCGTGCTTCACCTCGCTCATGGCGATCACCGGGAGGAACCGGATGAAGAGCAGGTAGAGCGTCGAGAAGATCCCGAACGTGCCGAGCAGCGTCAGGATCGCGACCCAGGGCGGGGTGTACGAGCCCCAGGATCCGGGCAGCGCGTCGCGGTGGAGCGAGGTCACGATGATGACGAATCGCTCGAACCACATGCCGATCGTGACCAGGATCGCAACCGTGAAGATGACCTTGACGTTGCGGCGGGCCCTTCGCGACCAGAGCACCTGGGGCGCCACGAGGTTGCAGAACACCATGACCCAGAACGCCCATGCGTAGGGACCCTGTACACGCGTGTTGAGGAACACGAACGACTCGAACGGGTTGCCGCTGTACCAGGCCGTGAAGAACTCCGTGCCGTATGCGTACGCGATCACGCACGAGCAGAACAGGAGAACCTTGCACATGT
>JAUXCH010000708.1 GCA_030618975.1 Planctomycetia bacterium | reverse complement strand
CGCGCCGGGGCGACGCCGACGCCCTGCCCGGGCTGCTCGCGCTCGCGACCGACGGCGAGCAGCCGGGCATCGTTCGCGCGACGGCCCTGCGCGAGTCCCTGCGGTTCGCGGACCGCCGCGTGTTCGACGCCCTGGCCGGAGCGCTCGACGACCCCGACGGCCTGGTGCGCGCGGCCGCCGTCGACGGGCTGAGCGCGCTGGTGCCTCGCGGCGCCCCGCCCGACGCGATGCGGCTCAAGCTCTCGCGACTTGCGCCGCTTCTCGAAGATCCGCTCCGGCTCGTTCGATCCGAGGCGGCGCGAGGTCTCGCGTCGGTGCCGGTCGCGTGGTTCGACGAGCCCACGCGGGAGGCCTTCGACGCCGCGCTCGAGGAGTTCGTCGAGCGGCAGCGGGCCGTCGAGGACCGGCCGGACGCATGGCTGAACCTCGGCGTCCTCCACGAGGACCAGGGGGACACGCGGAAGGCGGAAGCGGCCTATCTCCAGGCGCTTCGCCTCGACCCGGACTTCCTGCCGGTGCGCTTCAACCTCGCCATGTTCTACAACCGTCTCGGACAGAACGAAGAGGCGGAGAAGCGCCTCCGCGAGGTCCTCGTCCGCACGCCCGGGCACGGCGAGGCGCGGGCCTGGGCCACGAAGCTCGGCGCGCTCTTGCCCGGCGACCCGTCCGTCCGGGCGCTGCGGGACCACATCGAGAAGGCGTCGAAGCGTTAGCGAGCCCACCCGAGCGAGCGCTCGACCGCCCGTGTCCACTGCGCGCGGAGGCTCGCACGCTCGTCCTGTCCCATCTCGGGCTCGAAGCGTCTCTCCTCCGCCCACGTGGCGGCGATCTCGCTCCGGTCCTTCCAGACACCGACCGCCAGCCCCGCCAGGCAGGCGGCGCCGAACGCCGTCGTCTCGGTCACCTTGGGCCGCACGACGGGCAGTCCCAGCACGTCGGCCTGGATCTGCAGGAGCAGGTCGTTCGACGCGGCGCCTCCGTCGACCCGGAGTTCCTCGAGCTCGAGGCCCGCGTCCTTCCGCATCAGGTCCTCGAGGTCGGCGACCTGGAACGCGATGCCCTCGAGCGCGGCCCGCGCGATGTGCCCACCCGTCGTGCCCCGCGTGATGCCGAACATCGTCCCACGCGCGTACGGATCCCAGTGGGGCGCGCCGAGCCCGACGAACGCGGGCACCAGGTAGACGCCGCCGTTGTCTTCGACCGTCCTTGCCAGGGCCTCCACGTCGGCGGCCTGCTCGACGAGGCCGAGCCCGTCGCGCAGCCACTGCACGGCTGCGCCGGCGATGAAGACGCTGCCCTCGAGCGCGTACTCCGTCCGCTCGCCGATCCGCCACGCCACGGTCGTGAGAACGCCGCGCGCAGGCGGCACCGGCTTCGTCCCGGTGTTCAGGAGCAGGAAGCACCCGGTACCGTAGGTGTTCTTCGCCTGCCCCTGCTCGAAGCACGCCTGGCCGAACAGCGCGGCCTGCTGGTCGCCCGCGATGCCCGCGATCGGGACGCCGGGCGCGGCGACGGACGCCTCCCCGACCACCTCGCTGGAGGAGCGGACCTCGGGGAGCATCGACCGGGGCACGTCGAACAGTTCGAGGAGCCCGTCGTCCCAGTCACCGCGGTGGATGTCGTAGAGCAGGGTGCGCGAGGCGTTCGAGGCGTCGGTGGCGTGGACCCGGCCCTCCGTGAGCTCGTGGACGAGCCACGCGTCCACCGTACCGAAGGCGAGGTCCCCGGCCTCCGCCCGTGCGCGCGCGCCGTCGACGTGGTCGAGGATCCACTGGATCTTGGCCGCGGAGAAGTAGGGGTCGAGGACGAGGCCCGTCTTCGCGCGGATCTCCGGTTCGTGGCCCGCGTCCCGCAGCCGGTCGCACGTACCGGCCGTGCGGCGATCCTGCCAGACGATCGCCGGGTGGACGGGTTCGCCCGTCTCCCGGTCCCAGACCACGACGGTCTCGCGCTGGTTCGTGATGCCCAGCCCCGCGACGTCCTTCGGCTTCACGCCGTTCGCCGCCAGCACCTCCTCCACCACGGCGCGCTGGGAGGCCTGGATCTCGTCCGGGTCGTGCTCGACCCAGCCGGGACGGGGGTAGTGCTGGCGAAACTCCCGCTGCGCGACGCCGCGAATCGCTCCCTCGTCGTCGAAGAGGATCGCCCGCGAACTCGTCGTCCCCTGGTCGAGGGCGAGGAGCAGGCTCACCTCAGCGCGGCGTTACGCTGCGGAACAGCGCGTCGTCGAACGTGTTCCCCGCGCTCGGATCTCCCGTCCGGTACCCGCGCATGAACCACGCCATGCGCTGCGCGGAGGTCCCGTGCGTGAACGAGTCGGGCACCACGCGGCCCTGGGTCTGCCGCTGGAGGGTGTCGTCGCCGATAGCCTCCGCCGCGCGGATCGCCTCCTCGATGTCGCCGGGCTCGAGAATGCCCTTGGTTCGCTGGGCGTGGTGGGCGACCACGCCGGCGTAAAAGTCGGCCTGGAGCTCGAGCCGGACGGACAGCTCGTTGGCCTGGGCCCTGGACCCCCGTTGCTGCAGGCGGGTCACCTTCTCCGAGACGCCGAGAAGGTTCTGTACGTGGTGTCCGATCTCGTGCATCAGGACGTACGCCTGGGCGAAGTCACCGGGCGCGTTGAACCGGCGCTCGAGCTGGTCGAAGAAGCTCAGGTCGACGTAGACCTTGCCGTCGCCCGGACAGTAGAAGGGTCCCATGGCGGCGCTCGCGAAGCCGCAGGCGGACGTGACCCTCCCCGAGAACAGCACGAGCTTGGGTTCCACGTAGGTCCGGCCCATCTGCCGGAACAGGACCTTCCACACGTCCTCCGTGTCCGCGAGCACGACGGCGATGAACTGCGCCTGCTCCTCCTGCCTGGGGTTGAGGGGCGCGTCCTGGCCGCCGAGCGCGCCCAGGTCGATGTTCTGGATGAGGGGCGTGGGGTCGCCCCCCATGCACATGACCAGTCCGATCACGATGAGCAGGCCCATGCCTCCGCCCAGGAGCCCCTTGCCCGCGCTGATCCCGCGGCGGTCCTCGACGTTCGTGCTCTCGCGTCTTCCCTTCCAGCGCATGGAAGTCGGATCGTAGCCATGTCGTTCTGTGAGCCAAGGAGTTG
>JAUXCH010000924.1 GCA_030618975.1 Planctomycetia bacterium | reverse complement strand
GAGCGGGAGATCGACCGATCCGCCGGGCGCGGCCCGCGCCGAGGCCGTGAGCCAGTCACCGTCCTTCCGGGCGTAGGCCACGATGTCCCACGTGCCGGGCGGTACGCCGTGGATCTCGAAGGTGCCGTCCTCCTCAACGGTCCCGCCCACCTGGAATCCGAGGATCCGGGCCGAGACTTGCCGGCTGTCCGTGTCGGCGCCCGACGGGAGGAGCAGGCGGCCCCGAATCGTCCCACCCGTCTCGGGCGCGAGGACGAGCTCCTCGTCGCCCGGGCGGAGGTCGCGGGCGAGCACGTACTGGTGGTCGGGGAGGCCCGAGACGAGCACGTCGTAGCGCTTGTCGGGGGAGCAACCGCGAAACACCGCGCGACCCTCCGAGTCGACGCTGTCGTGCTCGAAGCTCCCGGACCCGGCCCCGCGCTGCTCCCTGAGGACGATGGGGTGGCCCCATTCGCTGCCCGTCCACGGCTTGATCCGGATCCGCAGGGTGGCCCCGGGATCCACCTTCAGAACCAGGTCGGTGGTGCCCGCCTCGACGAGGAGGAAGTCCCCATCGGCCGGGGCGTTCCCGGGCAGCACCATCGACCCGCTCGGTCCGACCCGCGCCCGGATCCGGTAGGTGCCCTGCTCGAGCTCGCGGATTCGGAAGGTGCCGTCCTCCTCCGTCTGCGCGCCCGACCAGCTGCCCGGCTCGCTCTGCTTGCCGTAGCGGACCCACGCTTCGGCGACCGGGCGTCCCGTGAGGTCGCGGACCACTCCGGCAATCACGTAGGCGCGCTCCAGGCGCACGGTGCCGCTTGCCGGGGACCAGGACTCGTCGACGTGGTCGTGGACGTCGTCTCGGCCGTCCGGGGGCCGGACGGTGAGGACGTGGGGGATCCCCGGCGCAAGGCCGCGGACGTGCGCGATTCCGTCGCCATCAGCCTTGAAGTCGTGCTCTTGCCGCCCGAGGCCCGTGGCCTTCGCTCGTTCCTGCGAGAGGCTCACGTCGACCCGGGCGCCTGCGACGGGCTTGCCGGCGTAGTCCAGGACCACCAGGTCCGCGGAGGCTGCCTCCTGCACTTCGAAGCGGAGATCCTTCGTCCCGCTCTCCACGTTCCGGGGCGACACGGGACCGTACGCGGGCGATGTCCGCACCTGCACCCGGTGGGTGCCCTCCCCGAGGTCGCGGAGCTCGAACCGTCCGTCCTCGTCGGTCAGGGCGAAGTGGCCACCGCGGCCCGTGTGCCGATCGCCGAGCGGGGACGGGAGCGAGGCCTCCACGCGCACCCCGCCCACGCCCTTCCCCGACGCGGCGGCCACCCGGCCAGCGATCGTCTGCGCGCGCGGGAGGGACAGCACGACCTCCCCCGAACGCTCGGGGACCGGGCCGATTCGCGCGGTGCCGAGGCCGCTGCCGGGACGCGCCCAGGCCTGGATCCAGACCTCCTCCTCGTCGGCGTCGACCTCGAACGTGGCCTGCCCGTTCGAGAAGCTACGGGAGGCCGTGCCGCTCGAGTTCTTCGAACGCGTGGTCATGCGCACACCGCCGCCCGCCACGGGGTTTCCGTCCGTGTCGAGGATCTTGACCACGAGCCCTTTGGAGCCACTTGCCGCGGAGACGAGCTCGAGCCGCAGGTCCTCGTCGCCGGCGGAGACCGTGGCCTCCGCCTCCCAGTGTCCGTCCTTCCACGCGAGCTCGGCTTCCACGTCGTAGGTGCCGTTCGGGAGCCCGCCCACGCGCCAGGTCCCGTCCGCCTCGGCCGCCGTGTGCTCCCAGACCCATCGCCCTCTACCGAGGCGGCGGCTCTGCACGGTAATCGAGACCCGCACGGGAGAGGCGCCCTCGGGCACGACGACGCTTCCGCCGACGGCGAGCCCCTGCTCGAGGACCACGGTGTCCGCGAGGTCGTCCGTCGCGGCGCCGTCCGAGACGCCCTGCCAGCGCTGGAGGGCGAGGTGCTCGCCTGCCTCGACCTGCACCGCGATCGGACCGGGCGGCAGGGGCCGCACGCGCGGCACGCCGTGCACGTCGGTGCG
>JAUXCH010000619.1 GCA_030618975.1 Planctomycetia bacterium | reverse complement strand
GCGGCTTGGGCGCGGAGCCACGTCAGTGCGGATGGGGCTAGTTGGTCTCGCTGTGGTACTCGTACGCGGTCCAATAGCAGTTGGCGTTCCTCACGACGGCATTCGTGTTGTCGAGCCCATACGAGTACCCGTACTCGTACAGGTAGGAGCCATAGTCGTAGGAGTAGTAGTAGGAGTAGTTGTAGTTGAGGTCTTCAAGGCTGGTGATGTAGTCCTCCGTGGACTCCGTCAGGTCGTTGAACGTGGTCGAGTCGCCGTGCGCCACGTGCGCTTCCACGGCGGACTCGGCGACGCTGATCACGCGGCCGAGGTGGTAGGTATTGCTGTACCCACTGGTGTACCCGTAGTCGTACACCGTTCCATTGTCGTACGTGTACTTGTAAGTTCGCTCGTAGTCGTAGGCGTAGACGCCAGGCGAGTTCGAGCTGTTCACGTGGCAGATGTCCACCTTCGCTTCATTCCCGGCGAAGGTGGTGTGCGTGCTCACGAAGCCGACGAGGCCCACGACGAGCAGGCCCAGAATCAAGATACGCATCGTCTCTCTCCCCGGGGATCCTCCTGGGGTCGCACATTCGCGGGCCCCTTCTCCAGAATCCCTCAACTCGCACCCAAACTAGCCCCAAGACAAGGGCTCCGCGCGACGACCCTCGTATTTCCGCCGTTCGCTGGTGTGTCGTGTCCCGAGTTCCTTGGGACGTGAGTCCCGCTCGAGATGGGACAGGATGACGCTTCGAAGTGTGCGTCCAGTCCCTTGGGCGAGCACGAGAGAGGGACCGGGTGTTCCACCATGCACGACGCAAGATCGAACCGAACGCACCTGTGTGATCGCTGTGTGCGTGGACGTACTCACCAGCTCCTGCTTCACGGAAGCGTGCTTCGAGAGCACCTCTCCCTCCGACCACGTGTCGAGACGGCACCGTCGTACTCCGGCTCGGCGCTGGGTGTCCACGCGCATGTGAGCCTCCGCACCGACGGGACCTGGCGCCGTCCAGAAGGGTCGATCCCGCGATGAACCGAGCCCGTGAGCCCGGGACCTTCTTCTCTTCTCCTGGCTGCTTCCGTGAGCGGACGCGAGACCGTGAGGCCCGAGTCCGGAAGACCGTGAACCGTCCCAAACACAGCGGACGTACACCCCAGGATCGGCTGGACACGACACGTTGCACTCCGGGCGGCGCGTTGCGGGCAGTGAGCGCGACCTGCGGCGGCGTGCTCCGTCCATGTGGAGCCACCCCCGCTACGGGGCGGCGTGGAAGATCCAGGGACTCGGGGATTGAAGTCAGCCCGATTGCCCGGATACAACGAGATCCAGATCCAGGGTTGGAGGCGGCATTCGCATGGGGGAGACGCGCGTTCGAGCCGGAGCCGTGGTGTTCGTTCTGGTCGCGCTTGCCGCCGCGGTTCTCCTGGGCACCTGGCTCCTCGATCCCTGGGAGGGTGACGCCCTCGACCGGGATGCGGACGGGTCCGGGCTCGGCGCCGGGTCGGATGTCGGGCGGACGGAGGAGGGCACCCCGGGGCGTGGTGTCGATCCGGGCCTGAGGGGGCGCTTCGAGGAGGCTGACCTCGGGGTCGTCCAGGCGCGACTCGTGAAGGCGGCGGACTCCCAACCGCTTTCCGGCCACACGCTACGTCTCCTCGACCGGCGAGACCAGGCGTGGGAAGCCGTGTCGGGGGACGACGGCGTGACGCGCTTCGAGCGCGTTCCGCCGGGCCGCGGATACCGGATGGTCGTGCGCGTTCCGGACTTCGCTGCGATCACCGTCCAGGGCATCGAGGTGTTGCCGGCGTCCCTGACGGATCTCGGCGACGTGCCCGTGGGTTCGGGCATCGCGGTGCGCGGGCGCGTCGTGGACGAACGGGACCGACCCCTCGGAGGCAGCACCGTTTCCGTCAGGCTCGTGTCCGCGGGCGGGGTCGCCACGGGCGGACTCCTCTCCATGTTCGGGGGACTCGAGGAAGGACCGCCGGCCGTCGCCTCGGCGGAGACCGACGCCGAGGGGTGGTTCACGCTGCCGAGCGTCCCGGCCGGCACCTACGCCCTCGAGGGGCGCTGCCCTGGCTACGTGAGCGCAGGGGTCCGTCCGCTCGTCGTGTCCGCGCTCCGGCCGGCGCGCCACCTGACGCTCGTCCTCGGCGAGGGCGCGACGCTAAGCGGGAGCGTGAGGGACGAGCACGGCGGTCGGATCTCGGGTGTCGAGGTCGTGGCCCTGCTCGACGGAGGGGGTCGCCCCGGGGGTGCGGGTTCCGCGTCGATTCGCGAGTCGGCGACCAGCGATCCGTCGGGGCGCTACGTGCTCGATACCTTGCAGCGGGGCCGCACCTACCGCGTCGGGGTGCTGCTCTCGGGGCAAGCGCAGGTGTACGAGATGCCGGCCTGCGAGATCCTCGAGCCGGAGCAGACGCGGGACCTGTGGCTCTCGCGTGGCGGTTCGCTCGAGGGGCGCGTGGTGCGCCGTGAGGACGGGCAACCGGTGGCCGGCGCGGAGGTCCGCGTGATCGTCGGCCGCTCGCCGCAAGGCACACGCTCGCCGCAAGACACGGGGGACGAGACCCGGGCCGTTTCCCTGTGGTCCTCGGCCACCGTGCGCACGGACGAGGACGGCGCCTTCCTCCTGGAGAGCCTCCTTCCCGGTCGGGTGCGCCTCGCCCGGGTGCAGGCGCCGGGCTTCACCGTCTGGCGGACGCTGGACCACATGGAGACGGCACGGCCCTGGCCCGAGGTCCTCGCGGGGCGGCGGGTGCAGGCTCCTCGGGTCGAGCTGACGCAGGGGGGCACCGTCCGAGGCCGCGTCACGGACGCCGCCGAGAAGCAGCCGCTCTCCGGGATGACGGTCACCCTCCTCCGGGCGGACCGGAGGCACAGTGCGTTCCCGGAGGAGGCCGTGGAGGTCCTCACCGGCGCCGACGGTCGCTACGCGGCCGCAGGCCTGGCCTTCGGGACGTACGCGGTCTTCGCGCGCGGTGACGGATACGGGGCATCCACCGTGGGGACGGCGGGCTCGCGCGTCACGATCTCGGAGGCCGAGCCCGAGGGACGTTGCGACCTCGCACTGGGCCGGGCCTGCGCCTTGGTGGGGACCATCCGTGACGCGGCGGGGGAGCCGATCCCAGGCGCCATGGTGACGGCCCACGCCCAGCCTCTCCGGCCGCCGATGCCGGGAAACGAGGCGGAGATGGTGTTGGGGGCCCAGGCGCCGGGGTCACTGCTCGCAGCCCTGACGGATCACCGCGGCCTGTACGCGATCGACGGCCTCTCGGCGGAGAGCGCGTGGATGCTGCGCGCGCGCGCCGATGGGTACGCGCCCACGACCACCGGGTTGTTCCGCGTGTCGCACGAGGAGGACCGGAAGCAGGATCTCGTCCTCCAGGGCACCGGCGCGATCGAGGGACGCGTGGTCGATCCCACGGGGCAACCCGTGCCGGGGGCACGCGTTCGGGCGGGCCTGCTCCCGCGGCGCTACACGGCGCGGGCCCGCGTCCAGGCCCGTCGGGTGGAGAGGTACCTCGGCCGGACGGTGTATCCGAGCGATGCCGGGGGGACGTTCCGCGTGCCGAACCTCGCCCCGGGGGCGCTGCTGCTCCGCGTCGAGAAGCCCGGCTACGTCACGGTCTACGAGAGCGCCGTCAAGGTGATCGCGGGGGAGGTGACTCGCGACCTGGTCGTGACCCTGCGGCCGGCCTCCGTCCTGCGGGGCGTGGTCCTGACGATGGATGCCGAGCCCCTCTCGTTCGCGAACGTCGTCG
>JAUXCH010000049.1 GCA_030618975.1 Planctomycetia bacterium | reverse complement strand
TTCCCGCTTCCACCATGCTTGACTGCGCCCATTCCCCTTCGCCGACGACCGCGAGGCCGCTGCTGTCCACCACCAGATGAAGCGGGCCCATCGCCAGCTGCCCACGAAGATGGACGTTGAGGTGTCGCCCGCGGCGCGAGAGTGTCGTGTGATCGGGGGCCCCGAGATCCAAGCCCATGAGGCGGAGGATCGATCGCAGAAATCCCTCGGTCTGGCGGAGCGGCAGGCTGAAGACGAGACGGAGCGTGAGCGCCGTCTCGATGGCCAGGTCGGAGAACTGGAACTGAGCGCCGCGGCGGCCCGTCGGTTTCGGGTGCCGGGCCTTGATGGCCTCCTGAGCGAGCCAGAGGGTGACATCGCCGCGCCGCACGAGGGCGCTGTCGTACGAGGCCCAGTTGCTGACGCGGCACTTCATCTTGTACTTGGGATGAACCCTCGATCGTCTGGCTGACATCGCGCGGTCTCTCCTGTCAGGGCACCGAACTACCGTCAACTACAGGCAAGGGCCATGGGATTCATGCACCAACGCCGTGCAGAAGCTCTTCTGCCAGGCTGGGGCCCCGCGATGATCGGTGAGCGAGAGGCGACGGATCCCGTGTAGCCGTCTACATTCCTCTGCGCCGGCACTTCGGGAGGACGACGTGTACCAGCCGCCGCGCCGTGAACTCGGGCTTCGAGAGCGAGTCCGGCTGATCGTCGCCCTCGTCGTCCTGGCGGGGTTCGCCGCCATCTCTGCGGTGGGCATCGGCGTCACTCTCCACGGTCGCTCCGAGACTCTCGACTCGCTCGAACACTGGCAGGTCAGATTGGAGGAAGAGACCGGCGCCCCGGAGACACCCAAGCACGCGATCGGTCTCGATTCGCCCAGCTCGCGGATACGGCGCTTGGATGCAGAGCTGGACGCCGTGCCCGGACGCTTGCTCGCCCTGGGAAGCGTGTTCGTTCTGGCGAGTGTCCTCGTGATTCTGGGCTTCAAGGCACTGCGCTCGAGCCGTCGCATCCCCTGAGTACGTGCCGGCGGGGACCGACTTCTTTGTCGACGGCCACTGCGGCCCTGAAGTCAGGTGCCGCCCCCAGAGGGGGCGGCTCGAGGAAGGCCCCTCATAGGGGCCGCAATCCGATGAAGGGGGCTGAAGCCCCCACACCGGCGGCAGGTTGCGGCCCCCCCAACGCCTTTTCTCTTCCTCGAGACGCCGGACACGCGTACGGGACACAACTCCTCGTGGATGCCCGCCGTGCCCGCGCCGTCGCCTCGCACCCAGAAGAAGAACCTCGCAGAGCTTGGCGTCGTACCGCGGTTCTTCCGATGGATCTGGATTGCAGGTGGGTCCCCACGAACCCCACGATGTTCCCCACGCTGGGTGCCTCGGCGACAGGTCCAGGAACTGCACTACGGAACGGCCGAGCCTCTTCGAGTCTCACCGCCAGAGGCGGTGGCCTGCGCTACAAGTCACCAGACGACGAGGAGCGAGGCAATCAGGGCGGCGAGGAGTACCCATCGAGGCCCTCCGGCGACTGATTGCGCAGGACGGTCCTCGAGCCTCCATCGTCCATCTCCATCCAGCGCAACCACAGGCATCCGGCGGCGCCAAGCGACCATGCCTGAAGCCGGCGGGACGTTCGAACACGCGACAGGGACGATCCACGTACGATGATGGCGGAAGGTAACCCACGCATGATCCCGATCACGCCCCACCCCGGCGACGACCCCTCGTTCCTGGCGTGGGCCGAAGGGCTGATCGCGGGCGCGGTGTCGCTCCATGCGCCGCCCGAGGTGTACTGCGTCCGCATCGACAACTGGTTCGGCGAGCGCTGGCTGGCCTTCGCCTTCAACATGTGGGGCGCTGGATTCCGATCGGGGAAGAAGCTCCACGTGCCGCCCTTCACGCCTGCGCGCGTGGTGCGAGAGCACTACTTCGTCCGGCACGAGACCGCCAACGCCTACCGGGAGGAGATCGCGCCCCTGCGCCTCCACGTTCGGCAGCACGGGATGTCGAACGCACGCCGCACGCTCGAACGCGTGGTCCCCGAGGCGGCCCTGTTCTGGATCAGCAGCCGCAGTCGGTCGAACGGCCGAGGCAGCGTGATGGGCTACGTCCCGGTCGGCGACGGCGTGGCCTTCTGGTACGTCGAGCTGGCGCGTGAGCGCGACTGGCAGCCCGTGACCTGCACCCACATCAGCGAGGAGGAGCT
Organism: Planctomycetia bacterium; assembly: GCA_030618975.1. Lineage (GTDB taxonomy): Bacteria > Planctomycetota > PLA2 > PLA2 > JAEUHO01 > JAUXCH01. Next base: position 10,964 of record JAUXCH010000049.1, on the reverse strand, counting down.
CACCGCACTCTTCGAGGCCGGGCGCGCCGCGCGCTCGAGGTAGGAGCGGAGCCTATCCGGCCTCCAGCCCGCGGAGGTGCGCGGGGAGGACGAGTCCGCCTGCGGTCGCGAAGCGCTGGATGACGGCCCACTCGCTCGGCTGCGGGTGCCGGTTCCGGCCCCCCAGGGCCTGCACGATGGTGCGGGAGGAGGGGCGGATCTCGAGAGTGACGAGGCGCTCCTCGACTCCGTCGCGTTCCCGCCCCACCGACCAGATGGAGCTCCGGCCTTGTACGCAGGACCAGGCGTAGCTGTAGACGCAGTGACCGTGCGCGCGACCCTCCAGGGCCAGCTCCCGGCTCGTCAGGAGTTCCACCACCGCCCAGGTCGTCGGATTCTTCTTCGAGCCGGTGCGCCAGAGGAAGCGCCCGGGCGACCCGTATGCCACGCCTTCCGGGATCAGGATGCCGAGCGGTGCCCAACTGCGAGCGTGTCCCCGCTCGATCTTCCCTATCTCCCGGTGCCAGGCGCCCGTCTGCTCGAGAAGCGCTTCGAGCGTGCGGCCCTGCATGCTCAGGTTGGGGCGAACCGGCCGCATCGTGCCGTCTCGGTGGCGAACCGGCACGTAGCGCTGGTCGATCAGGTAGTCGACGACGGGGCCGACGCAACCGGGGTCGAGCATCCCGTGCGGGGCGAGGAAGCGCAGGACGGACACCCAGAAGGCGTTGTCCTGCTCGCCGCCCGGAGCGTCGATCACGTCGCCGGCGCGCGTGAGGCCGAACGACTGGGCCACCCGCTCGCCCAGGCCCAGCGCACGCGCCTGGCCGAACCGGAGCGCCTGCCCGATGCCCAACTCGTCACCGGCCTCGAGCGTGTGGTGCGCCACGCGCTTCGTGAGCTCGAACGGGAGGTCGGGCGCGGTCCGGAGGTTCTTCCCCGAGGCGACGTGGAAGAACCAGCGCTGATAACGCTGCGCCTTGCGCACTTGGGGTCCGTCGATCGGCCACGTCCACGCCTCGTCGAAGCAGTGGGGCAGGGGATACGCCGCGACGAGGTGCCGAATCAGCTCCGAGAGCTGCGTCTCGCGATTACGCCGGGTCGGGCGCCAGTCGTGCGGGCGACGGATCCAGCCCTGCCTGCGCGAGGCCAGATGGACGAAGGCGTTCCGGATGCGCTCCCGAGCGGGCCCGGGGTTGTCGGACAGCAGGTTCGTGCCGAGGCACGCGTGCACCAGGTCGAGCGCCGCGGTATGGGCGCGACGACCGCGCGCCTCGTGCAGGATCTCCTGGACCAGGTCCAGGTAGCTGAGCCGGGGCACGTCGAAGCGCTCGCCCTCGGACATCCTGCGGATGGTCTCCAAGTGGTTCCGTGTACCTCGTCGAACCGCGCGGAGCTTCGCGTCCGCCTCCGCGCGTTCGTCCCGCGGCGGCGTCCGGGCCGCCCGCTCCGCGCGGCGTCGCCGCTTCGCGCGGAGCGCCTCCTTGCGACGTTTGTTCGACGACGGAGCGTGGTCCGTCTTCGCCTTCGGCGACGTGGGCGCGCGGTCGGGAGGCTGGTCCTCGGGCACGGGCGGCCGATCCTACGGTTGGACGTGGAGCCTGGACAGGGGGTTTCCCCCGCCCGAGTCGGGGTCCGATGTCGAGCGGGATCCGAGGCTTTCGCACGGCCGATCCGGCCGGTCGGATCAGAAGACGCCGACGAGCCACAGTCCGCCGGCGAAGAGCACGAGTCCCGACAGCGCTCCGATTCCGCCCGAGCGCCAGGCGCGGTCCGCGAGCGCGAGCAGGCCCATCAGGAGCAGACCGAGCCCGCAGAGGGAGAGCAGCACGCCGAGGACGATCTGGAAGACGTCGCCGAAGCCCGCCAGGAGCGGCGTGAGCGTGCGAAGGGCGAGGACCGTGACGGGGTGACTCATGAGGCGGGCGTTTCGGTCGTGGGTTCGTCGGACGAGCGGCCGAAGATCCGACCGAAGAATCTACGCAGACCGGCACCACGCGGTTCGACCGGACTCGTCGGAATCCCCTCGATCTCGTGCCGGTAGAACAGGAAGCAGGACTGCAGGATGCTGGCCGTGGGGACGGCCAGCAGGGCGCCCCAGATGCCGAACGCGTGCTCGCCGGCCAGGAGGGCGAAGATGATGATCACGGGGTGCATGCGGGCGTGACTGCCCATGATCAGGGGATTCAGCAGGTTCGCCTCGACCAGGTGGATCAGCAGGATCCAACCGAGGGCGGCGATTCCCTTGTCGAGGCCGTCCGCGGCCGCGATGAGCACGATCGGTACCGTCGAGAGGATGGTGCCGAAGATGGGGATCAGGCTGAGGATGCCCGCGACGATGCCGAGCAGCCAGGCGCCCTCCACGCCGATCACGAGCAGGCCGAGGTAGGTGAGCAGGCCGTTGACGGCGCAGATGACGAGCTGACCCCGCACCACGCCCGCGAGGCCCCGGTCGACGTACCGGATCAGCGTGTTGTACTCGGAACGGACGGAGGCCGGCGGCAGGCTCGCGAAGAACTCCCCGATGGCCTTCCGGTCCATCACGATGAACGCCGTGAGCATCAGGATGAGGATGAACTGGTAGATCGACAGGGCGAGCTTGCCGATGAACTGGCGGCCCCACTGCGTCACCTTCTGCGGCAGGTTCTCTTCGAGTCCCTCCGCCTGGGCGGCGACGAGCGCTCGAAGTTCCGTCGGCTCCACCTCGTACCCGGCCGACTGCAGGTTCTTCACGATGGGGGTGATGAGCTTGCGCTCGAGGAACACCTCGAGGCCCGCCGCGGTCTCGCCGCTGCGGACGTGCAGGCGCTCCGTCACGCGGGCGACGGGCGTGTCGTCGACGTGGCGCACGCCGTCGAGATCCAGGATGCCCTCGGTCGTCCCCGGCCCGGGCGTCTCGTCGGTTGCCTCGAGCAGCACCTCGGCTTCGCCGGATCCCGCCGACAGGACCACGTCGTAGAGCGTGGTGAACACCCGCGCTTCCGCCCCCTCAGTTTCCGGGGCCGGCGCCGTCGGTAGGGCGACGCGGGTGCCGGCGGGGATCCGGACGGCCTTCCGGTCGCCCTCGTCCTCGTCGAGGGTGAAGTGCGCGCGCCGGGCGGTGGTCGAGAGGCCCACGGCGATGTCGCGGGAGAGGTCCTTGACCTTCGACGCGGTCGTCGTCACCGCGCACGACGAGACCGTCACGAGCCCGGTGAGCAACACCGCGTAGAGCACCACGATGGTCGGGCCGCGGGTCCAACGCAGTCCGAAGATCTTCGAGCGGGTGAAGGCCGCCACGAGCGGCTCGATCAGGTAGGCGATGAACATCGCCATCAGGAAGGGGAAGAGGACGCCCCGAAAGACGATCAGCAGCAGCAGGAAGATCCCGAGGAAGGTCAGCAGGACGGCGAGGCGCGGGCGCCGGGGGTCATCGCCTCCGGGCGTCTTCTCGGGGGGCCCAGGCTGGGTCTTCTCCTCCGCCATGGCGATACGATACGCCGTATCGCCCCGCGGGACGGGTGTCCGGCGGGGAGCGGGGGACGTTTCCATCCACGTGTCGCGCCTGTTGCTCGCCGCCTGCCTGGCCGCCGCCTGCCTGGCCGCCCCCTCCGCCACCGCGGAGGAGCCGCCTTGCGAGCCCCGGTTGTCCGCCGTGCTGTCCGGTCTCGGCGCGCCCCGGGCCGGCAGGCGCCGGGCCTCGCTCGCCCGCCTCGAGGCGCTCGTGGCGCGGGGGGCGAGTCCCGGCGTGCGAGCCGTCCGTCCCCTCGCCGACGTGCTGCGCCGCCGCCCGCCCGACGAGGCGGCGCGCGCCGTCACCCTCCTCGCCCGGCTCCCCGACCTCCGGGCCCGCCGCCTGTGGCTGGAGGCTCTGGACCCCGCTCTCGATCCCCGTGTGTTCGGCGCCGCGGTCGACGCCGCCGCCTGGCGCAGGGACGACGCGGACGCCATGAAGGCCCTCCTCGGGGCGGCCCGGGATCCGAAGGCGGACCCGGGTCGGCGCGCGCTGGTGCTGGAGGCCCTGGGCGCGACCGGCCGGTCCCCTGCGGCGCTGCTCCTCGTGAGGCCCCTGGAGAACGAGGGCTGGCTCGAGGCCGCGGGGCGAGCGCTCGGGCTGGCGCGGCTGGGCGGGCGCCGGGCCGCCGAGGCGCTGCTGCTCCTCCTGCAGCACTCGCACGCCGCCGTGCGCGTGCACGCCTGGGAGGGACTCGTGGACCTCACCCGCCAGACGCTGCCGATCGACGTCGCCGCGTGGCGGACCTGGCTCGAGGCGCACCCGGACGCGCTGCGAGACGGGTCCTCGCCGCCCGCGCCGCCTCCCGGCGGCGGCGACCGCTACACGCCGCCGGATCCCGTGCACGTGCCCCACTACTACGGCATCCCGATTTCCAGGCCACGCAGCCGGGTGGTCTTCTGCCTGGACGTGAGCCAGAGCATGTGGGGGCCCGGCATCGAGCAGGCGCGCGAGGAGTTGCGGCGGGCGCTCGAGGCGTTCCCCACGACCTACGCTTTCGAGGTGATCGCGTTCAACGAGCGCCTGCTCCCGTTCGCCGGCGCGCTGGTCCCGGCGCACCCCGTGATGAAGGCCCGTGCCCTGAGCTGGCTCGACGCGCTCGAGACCGTCTCGTACACGAATCTCTACGACGCAGTGGAGACCGCGTTCGGCCACGCCGGCATCGGCGATCGTCCGGCCGCGTCGACCGGCCGGCTGGACGCGGTGTTCCTCCTCTCGGACGGAGCGCCGAACCGGGGCCGCTACCGGCGGGAGGACAAGGTCGTCGAGGGCATCGCCGCGCTGAGCCGCCGCCGGATCCCGGTGCACGCGATCGCGGCGGGGGAGGAGGTCTTCCCCCTGCTCCGGCGCATCGCCGCCGCGACCGGCGGGCGCTTCGCGGACGCCTTCGAGTTCGAGTGACGCCCCACGGCCGGAAGTTGCCCGCCCCCGACCCGGGCCGTACCGTCTCGTCCATGGCACGTTCCGTCGTTGATCTCCGTTCGACCCTCCAGAACCTCCAGGATCGATTCGACCAGGTCCGGGGGCGTCTTTGACTTCGCCAGCAAGAAGGAAGAGTACGCCCGCCTCGAGAAGCAGATGTCCGCGGCGGGCTTCTGGGACAACCAGGAGCGCGCGCAGGCCGTCGTCGAGCAGCTGAAGGCGGTCAAGGCCGTCTACGCTCCGTGGGAAGCGTTCGCCTCCCGGCTGGAGGACGCCGTCGTCCTCCTCGACCTCGGGGAGGAGGAGGGCGACGAGGCGTCCCTGGCAGAGGTCGCCGAGCAGGCCGTCTCTCTTGCGTCCGAGCTCGGGGGCCTGGAGTTCCGGGCGATGCTCTCGGGCCCCCTCGACGACAAGTCGGCGTTCGTCCAGATCCAGGCGGGCGCCGGCGGCACCGAGTCCTGCGACTGGACCGCGATGCTGCTCCGCATGTACGGCCAATGGGCCGAGCGCATGGGCTTCCCCGTCCACGTCGTGGACCGGCTCGACAACGACGAGGCCGGCGTGCGCTGGGGGATCATCGAGATCCGGGGGGCGTACGCCTACGGCTACCTGAAGACCGAGACGGGCGTCCACCGCCTGGTGCGGATCAGCCCCTTCGACGCGCAGAATCGCCGGCAGACGACCTTCGCGTCCGTCGACGTGACGCCCGTCGTCGACGACAGCCTGGTCGTCGAAATCAACGACGCCGACCTCCAGATCGAGACCTTCAAGGCCGGCGGCGCGGGCGGCCAGCACGTGAACAAGACCGAGTCCGCGGTTCGCATCCGCCACCTGCCCACCGGCGTGGTGGCGGCGTGCCAGAACGAGCGTAGCCAGCACCGCAATCGCAAGATGGCGATGCAGATGCTGAAGGCGAAGCTGATTCGCCTGGAGGAGGAGCGACGCCAGGCCGACGCGGCGAGCCGCTACGACGAGAAGGGCGAGATCGGGTGGGGGAACCAGATCCGCTCGTACGTCCTGCACCCGTACCAGATGGTGAAGGACCACCGTACCGAGCACGAGACGTCGAACGTACAGGCCGTGCTCGACGGCGATCTCACGCCGTTCATGGAAGCGACGCTGAAGATGGAGATGGGCGAGGACGGGCCGGGCAGCGGGCCCGGGTAGGCGGGGCCGCTACAGCCCCAGCACCATCTTGATCATGTCGCACGGGTCCCCGTCGGGGTTGGTGCCGTACTCGGGGATCCGGTACTCCTTGAATCCCATGCGGTTCAAGGTGGCCCGCGACTCGTCCTCGAGCTTGTCCATGAGGATGCAGGTCAGCCACCTCAGGCCGTTGTCGCGCGCCATCTGGATGAAGTTCGTGATGAGCGCCACGCCGACGCCGACGTCGTACCACGCAGGGTCGATGAGCCAGTTCAGGCGGCCGACCCGCCGGAGCGGACCGTAGCGACGGTAGTGGAGCGTCGCGTCGGCGACGATCTGCGTGCCGTCGAGCGCGAGCAGCGACACGGCCTTTTCGTGGTCCAGGTCCTCGGCCCAGGAGTCGATGACCTCGCGCGCCTCGATCCGACTCCAGGCGCTGCGCTTCGTGGCCTCGGGCAGCGAGCGGAAGAACTCGTGCAGGGCGTCGGCGTCGAGGGGCGTGAAGGGGCGGATGATCACGCGTCGTGCGTCGCGAAGACCCGCCTCCTGGGGGAACTGGATCGGCATCGGGCTCTCCTGGGGGGTGGCGAATCTACGGGAGGGAAAGGGTACGTCGAGGTCGGCCCGGGGCGTCTGGGCGAGGGCGTCAGGGCCGACCCGCTCCGGGACCCGGTTGGGCCAGCAGACTGGCTACTGGGCGTAGAGCCAGCCACCACGGATCCGCCGGCCGCCTGTGCTCGGGGTCCCAGACCTCGGGGAGGTCGGCGAGGTCGTGCATCCGGATCTCGCCCCACTGGACGCCCACGTAGGCCCCGCCCCCGCCGCCCGAGAGGCCCTGGGCGTCGAGCCACTGGATGCACCGGGCCGCCAGCCGGGTCGCGAGGATGCGGTCGAACGGGGAGGGATCCCCGCCCTGCTGGAGGTGGCCCAGGATGGACTTGCGCACGTCGAACAGGTCGCCGCCCTCCTCCTCGAAGAGGGCCACCGTGAAGTCGGTGTCGTAGATCTCGTGCGCGCGCTCGTTTCGGATGACGAGACCGAGGCGCTTCCCCTGTTCGAACCCCGCCACCAGGTGGGCGACGTCCTGCCGGAGGTCGTCCAGCGTGACGCCCTCCTCGTGCAGGTAGACGCGCTCCGCACCCGTGGCGATGCCGCTCGTCAGCGCGAGCCAGCCGCAGGTGCCCCCCATCACCTCCACGACGAAGGCCCGCCTCGTGGCCACGGCGGACTGCTTGATGGCGTCCACGGCGTGCATGACCATGTTCAAGGCGGTGTCGCCCCCGACGCTGCGCTCGGAGCCGGGCAGGTCGTTCGCGATGCTGGCCGGCAGGCAGACGACGGGGACGGAGACCCGCTCCGAGGCGAGGAGGGCGTGCGCCGTCTCGTACCCCTCCCCGCCGCCGACGACCAGCAAGCCGTCGAGCGCGGCCTCCTCGATCACACCTGCGATGCGGGAGACTCCCTCCGCGTCGGGCACCACGCGGTCGGTGCCGAGCTCGGAGCCGCCGCGTCCGGCCCAGCCGTTCACGCTCATCCAGTCGAGCTGCACGAGCCGGCCTTCGAGCAGGCCGCTCACGCCGCCTCGGACGCCCAGCATCTCGTGACCGCGGTCCAGGCCGAGGCGCACGGCGGCGCGTACGGCGGTGTTCATGCCGGGTGCCGGTGCGCCGGCATTGAGCACGCCGAGACGCAGGCGCCGGCGCCCCGGCACGGGCGGATGGGGCAGCGCGCGCACCAGGGTGCGGAGCGTCCGCCAGCTTTCCTGGAAGAACTCGCCTCGCAGCGCCAGGGCGGTCTCGAAGTCGCACGCCTCCAGCGCCTTTCCGACGCGCCGCGTCTCGGCGACCGCCTCCACCAGGGCTCCGTCCACCACGCGGCCCTCCCGGATGCCGACGAGGCGGGCCTCGCCCCACGCGTCCTCGGAGAGCGCGATGTCGACCGCGGCGTGCCCCACGACGGCGCCCATCACCCGGTCGTAGGCACAGGGCCGGCCGCCCCGCTGGACGTGGCCGAGGATCGTCTCGCGTACGTCCTCGCCCAGGCGCTCCTCGAGGGTCCGTTTCACGTGGGCCGTGGAGATCGGGCGGCCGTCGCGGTCGACCGCGCCCTCGGCGACCACGACGATGCTCGCGCGTCGTCCCGCGGCCCGGCCCGCCTCGAGGCGGGCGCACATCGTCTCCTCCCAGTCCTGCACGTCGGGCGGGCTCTCGGGGATGAGAGCCCAGTCCGCGCCGGTCGCGAGTGCGGACATCAGCGCCAGGTAGCCGCAGTGCCGGCCCATCACCTCGACGACGAAGGTGCGTTGGTGGCTGGCGGCCGTGCTGAGCAGCGCGTCGATCGCCTCGGTGATGCGATGGAGCGCGGTGAGCGCCCCGATCGTGATGTCGGTGCCCTGCATGTCGTTGTCGATGGACCCGACGAGACCCACCAGCGTGAGGCGTTCGTACGCGCTCGCGACCTCGCGCGAGATCTCGCCGGCGTTCACGAGGTCCTCCAGGAGCGACGACCACTCCCCGCGCAGCGTGTCGGCGCCCGTGAGGCTCCCGTCGCCGCCGATCACGACGAGCGTGTCGATGCCCCGTTCGACGAGGTGCCTGGCCGCCCTCAGCCGGCCCGGGCGCGTGCGGAAGGCGTCGCAGCGGGCCGTGCCGATGACCGTGCCGCCCCGTTGCAGGATGCCCCCCACGTCGTTCCAGGTCATCGGCCGGATGAGGTCGCCCCCGGCGACCATCCCCTGGTAACCCTCGAGGATCGCGTGGACCGGGACGCCCCGGTCGAGCGCCGTGCGCACGACCGCGCGGACCGCCGCATTCATGCCGGAGGCGTCGCCCCCGCTGGTCAGCACGCCCAGGGATCTTCCGGGTGCCACGGTCATGGGCGTCAACGGGCGACCTGGCTCAGCGCGAAGGCGTTGCCCTCCGTGTCCACGAGGCCGGCCAGGCGGAGGCCCTCTCCGGGGCGGTCTTCCGGGCCGGAGAGGACGCGGCCGCCGCCCGCCTCGACCTCGCGGCAGGCCGCGTCGAGATCCTCGACCTCGAGGCCCAGGCCGGACGCGTGCCCCTCACCCGTGCCACCGCCGTGGATCGCGACGACGGCGTCGCTCCACCGGAGCTCGCTCCAGTGCGGCGTGTGGAGCTGCACCTCGAGCCCGACGACGTCTCGCCAGAAGGCGACGGCCCGGTCCATGTCCTGGGCCATCAGCATGCACTTCACGGATCGGATCTTCATCGCGTCCCACTCCTCCTGAGGAACCGGTCCGGGAACCGTACACCCAAACGAGCCGCGGGGCTCGACTGCGGGGTGCGTGGGCGCCCCGGCTCGGGACGGTCCGCAGAGGACCCGCGGGGATCTCCTCGGCGGCTGACGGGGACGCCACGCTCCACCGTGTGACACGCCTCGACTCGAGCTCCTGCCCGGGCTCGGGCAGCGGGACTACTCCTCTTCCGGCAACTCGCGGATGCTGTCGAGGATGTGCTGGATCTCCGGGTCCGACGCGGGATCCGGCCCGAAGCGGGTGACGCGGACGAGGAAGGTCCGCGCGCGTTCCTCGCTCTTGAAGTACCACGTGCGGATCCACCAGGGGTCCAGGTCGTCGTCGATGCCGCGGATCTCGTAGCCGGCCGTCTTCCTGATCTGCCGGTTCAGCTTGCCGCGGATCAGCTTCTTCTGCCGGTTGATCTTCGTGAGCCACGCGAGGTCGCGCTTGCGATCCCGCTCCAGGAGGCCGCGGGAGTTGTCACCCCCTACGTCACCGTCGTCACTCGTGTAGTCGGTGCCCCACTTGTAGCGCCGGAAGGTGACGCGGGTCCAACCCTTGGACGGCATCTCGTCCCACCGCAGCAGGGTGGTCATCGTCTGCGCGTCCTTGCTCTTCGTGTGTTCGATGGACCAGTGGGTGCCCCACGGGAGCAGGAAGGCGAGGTAGTGCCAGCGCGTCTTCCGTTCACGGCTCAGGAACTCCGCCTTGCGGTCGATCTTGCTGCTGCGCAGGAACCGCGCTACGCGGTTCGCGACGGACCGGGCACGGCTGCGGACCGCGCTGCCCGGTCCCGTCAGGGGGCCGACGAGCGCGAGAGCCTCCCGCGCGGCGGCCTCCGCGTCCTTCTTCTCACCCCGCTCGAAATGGCCCCGGGCCTGGGCGAATCGGACCTCGGCGAGACCGGCGCCGACCTGGGGATGGCCGGCATGCTCCGCCAGCAGGTCGCGCCCCAGTGTCTCGGCGTGGGTTCGCAAGGCGACGCGGTGCTCCTCACCCGCGGCCGCGCCCTCCAGCAGGGTCACGAACGCGTCGATCGTGCGGCTTTCGCCCTTGGGGAGCCGTCCCGCGGCCAGCCAGGCATCGGCGATCGCGTGCCACTCCGCGGGGCGGATCGTCCCGTCGTCGACCAGACGGTGGCGACAGAGGGCGCGCCTGGCCCGCGCGAGCGCGACATGGGCGTCGACCTCGTCGGGGTGCAGATCCACGGTGCGCGCGCCGATGGCCAGGAAGGCGTCGAGGATGGGCAGGACGTCCTCCGGGTCGGATGTGTCCTCGGTCACGTGGCGGATGTGGAGCACGGCGAGATAGCAGACGGCCGCCGCGTCCTTGGAGTCCTCGGCGAGGGCTTCGCAGACCTCGGGCTTCAGGAGCTTGCGCACGGGCTGCGGATCGGCATCCTTCAGGTGCTCCTTGACGGCGGCCAGCGTCGCGGCGTTGCCCGCCCACGCAGCAGTGGCGGTCCCAGGCGCCAGGGTCGCGAGCAGGACGAGGAGGCAGGCGTGTCGCATCGGCACGAGTCTACGCCGTGAGTTCTCCCGATCTCAAGGCTGCCCGGCGTCACGCCTCCCGTGTCGGCGGGTGCCGGGCCTACCCCTCGAGGCTGTGGAGGATCCAGCGCGCCGATCGCCGGCCGCTGCGGTCGGCGACGAGGCGCATGCACGTGCCGTC
>JAUXCH010000481.1 GCA_030618975.1 Planctomycetia bacterium | reverse complement strand
GCGTGAGCGCGAGCTGGGTGACGGGGTTTGCGCCGGCTTCGGCGATGTGGTAGCCGCTGATCGAGACGCTGTAGTAGTTGCGGACGTCGTGCTCGATGAAGTACTCCTGGATGTCGCCCATCATCCGGAGCGCGAACGGCGTGCTGAAGATGCACGTGTTCTGGGCCTGGTCCTCCTTGAGGATGTCGGCCTGGACGGTGCCGCGAACGGTTGTGAGCGTCCAGGCACGCAGTCCGTCGACCTCCTCCGGCGTGGGAGCGCGCCCTTCCTTCTTCGTGAAGGCGTCGATCTGCTGGTCGATCGCGGCATTGAGGAACATCGCGAGCATCATCGGCGCCGGGCCGTTGATCGTCATGGACACGGACGTGTTCCGGTCGCAGAGGTCGAACCCGCCGTAGAGCACCTTGATGTCGTCGAGGGTGCAGATCGAGACGCCGCTCTCGCCGACCTTGCCGTAGATGTCGGGTCGGCGATCCGGGTCTTCGCCGTAGAGCGTGACGGAGTCGAAGGCCGTCGAGAGGCGGCGGGCCGGCGAGCCCCGGGTCAGGTAGTGGAACCGGCGGTTCGTGCGCGCGGGCGGACCCTCGCCGGCGAACTGCCGCTTGGGGTCCTCGTCGGTGCGCTTGAACGGGAACACGCCACCCGTGAACGGGAAGCGGCCGGGGAGATTCTCGAGCAGCAGGAAGCGGAGAATCGCGCCGGGCCCCTCCATCTTGGGCAGGACGACCTTGGGGATCTTCAGGCCCGCGAGGGAGGTGTGGAACGTCCCGGTCCTACGCTCCTTGCCGCGCACCTCGTACCCGATCTCGTCCTGCTCGTAGGCCCGGACGAGCGCGGGCCAGCCTTCGAGGAGCTCGCGCGCGCGGGGGTCGAGGCGCCGCGTCGCGCGGCCGAGGGCCTCGGCGACGCCGGGACGCGTGGCCTCGTCGACGACGATCAACGCGCCTTCGAGGCCGGAGACCTCGCGCGCGAGGCGGATCTGTTCCTCCGCCCACTCGCGGTAGCCGCGCACCGTGCGCACGATCTCCGCGAGGTAGCCGACCCGGTCGGGCGGGATCGCCCCGGAGCGCGTCGTCTCGGACGCGGGCTCGCGCGCGGGATCGGGGAGCTCGATGGCAGGCCCTCGCCCGCCCACCGCCGCGGCCCGCTCGACCAGGGCGCCGAAGAACGCGTCGACGCCGGCATCGCAGAAGCGGCTCGCGACCGTTCCGTAGACGTCGAGCTCCTCGTCCTTCGCGGCGAACGCCTTGCGGTTGCGCCGGACCTGCTTGCGCACGTCACGCAGCGCGTCCTCGCCGCCCCGCCGATCGACCTTGTTCACGGCGATCAGGTCGGCGTAGTCGAGCATGCCGATCTTCTCGAGCTGGCTCGGGGCGCCGTACTCGGGCGTCATGACGTAGACGGAACAGTCCGCGATGTCGGTGATCTCGGTGTCGCCCTGGCCGATGCCGGAGGTCTCGACGAGGATCCAGTCGAACCCGGCCACCTGGCAGGCGCGGACTGCGTCCGCCACCGAGGAGGAGAGCTCGCCGCGCGCCCCGCGCGTGGCGAAGCTGCGCATGGTGGCCCGCGGGTGCGGCAGCGAGTTCATGCGGATGCGGTCGCCGAGCAACGCGCCGCCCGTCATGCGGCGCGAGGGATCCACGCTGAGAACGGCGACGGTGGCATCCCGCGAACCCTGCAGGAATCGAAGGACGATCTCGTCGACGAGCGAGGACTTCCCGGCGCCGCCGGTACCGGTCACGCCGATGACCGGAGCGCGTTCCGTCTTCGGCAGCGCGTCGGCCGCTGCGCGCAGGGACCTCTGGAGCGTGCTGCCCTCGAAGTCCTCCCGCTCGATCTGCGTAAACAGCGTCGCGAGGCGCCGGTGCTCGTGCGCGGAGATCTCGGGGAAGGGCGACTCGAGGGTGACCTCGGCGGGCGGCGCGAAGTCCGCCTGCTGCAGCATGTGGTCGATCATGCCCTGGAGGCCCAGCTTCCGGCCGTCCTCCGGGCTGAAGATCCGGTCGATGCCGCTCGCGTGGAGTTCCTCGATCTCCTCGGGAACGATCACGCCGCCCCCCCCGCCGAAGACCTTCACGTGCGTGGCGCCGTGCTCCGCGAGGAGGTCCTTCGTGTAGCGGAAGAACTCCATGTGCCCGCCCTGGTAGGACGAGATCGCGATCCCCTGCGCATCTTCCTCGATGGCGGCCTCGACGATCTCGCGGACGGACCGGTTGTGGCCGAGGTGGATCACCTCCGCGCCGGAGTCCTGGAGGATCCGCCGCATGATGTTGATCGCGGCGTCGTGTCCGTCGAAGAGCGAGGCGGCGGTGACGAACCGCACGGCGTGCTTCGCGACGTAGTGGTCCGGGGCCTTGGCGGACCGATCCCCTCCCGGGGTCTCGGTCGGCGCCTGGCCGGTGCGCTCACCGGAGGCGACGGTGCTGGGATCGGGAGCCATCATGCCCTTGTTCCTTTGGGTCGTGGTCAGCGGAAGCAGGAGGAGCGGCCCATACAGGGCGCACGGCGGACGGTGTGGAGCCAACGGGCCGCGAAGGCGTCCAGGTCCGCGGGGGTGGGCACGAACTGCTGGTTCCGACCGTCTGCGTCGGCGACGTACAGTCCGGGAGGCAGCTCCGTGAAGGTCCGGTCGATGCGGTCACTCGGCGTGATGCCCTGCTGCGGGTCCCGGACGACGAGCAGGAGCCGCCCGTCGTCGGCGCTGATGTCGAGCCCGGAGATGTCGGATACGCAGAGGTCGGGGCCGGCGGCCCCGTCCGAGGCGGCGAACATCAGCACGTCCGTCTGCCAGGTATCGAGGAAGACGTGCCGCCCGTCGGGGTGGAAGATCAGCTCGTCGTAGAAGGTGTTCATCCCCAGGTCCACGACCTCGCGGAGTCCCCCCGACAGGGAGCCCAGGTAGAGCGCGTCGGAGCCGGGGACCGCGGCTTCGTTGGGCTTGGCGTCCACCGGGTACTGGAAGGCGACGTACGCGTAGTCGTCTCCGTTCGGAGCCAGCACGAAGTCCTTGAGGGAGCCGTGCTCGGGAGGCGGCGCGAACAGGGTGGACGGATTCGTGCCGTCGGGGTCGTAGCGCTCTACCGTCTCGCGGTCGGGATCGACCCCGTACAGCCCGGAGGAGTCGGGCAGGAAGCGGGGGCTGCCCTGCCCTCCACCGAAGGGGATGACACCCTGCGAGACGGGAGCTCCGGTCGCGCTGTGGAAGACGTCGACTTCCAACTCCTCGTACATCCCGTAGTAGGCGACCATCACGAGGCTGCCGTCCAGCGACTGGCGGACGTCCTCGAGGTAGGCGTACTCCCCCAGCGGGTACAGGGAGGTCGGGTTGGCGCTCCCGTCGCCGGGCACGGTCGAGAAGCTCGTTACGTTCGCGCCGATCTCGCCGTCGATCGGGTCGCCCTCCACCTGCTCCTGGAAGAAGACGCGGCTGCCGTCGCGCATCCAGCCGAGCGTCGGGCCCGAGGTGTCGATCTGCTCGTCGTCACCGGCGAGAAGAACCGGCACGCCGTCCTGGACGCCGACGCCGTAGAGGACGGGGGCGTATACCTCGGACTGGAAGTCGACGAGCTCGTAGAGGACGGTCTCCCCGTCCGGGGAGGGGAGGAAGCTCTGCGGGACGACGTCGCCGGTCGGGAGCTGCGTCGCCGCGACGCTGCCGTCCGCGCTCACCAGCCACAGGCCGGACGGCTCGTCGGCCGTCGTGGCACCGTCTCCCTGCTCGTTGGCCCGCGCGGACCGATCGTCGGGGTTGATCCCCAGGAACACGATGCCGGCCTCCGGGCACGTGCGGACGCCGACGGCAAGGTGACCCAGGACGTCGTAGGCGTCGACGACGAACAGGTTGGCCTCGACGTCGTGCGCCGCCGCTTCGCCGGCGGGGACCAGGGCTTGGAGCGCTTCGTCCCAGAGGAGGAGGACGAGGTCGTCCTCCTCGACATCGTCGGGGAGGAGCGTCTCGTCGTACGTCACGGACAGCCGGCCGTCCTCCAGCAGCTCGAGCCCGACGGGCCCGCAGCAGTACTGCGGACCGAGGACGGCGTACTCACACGAGGCCAAGTCCCGCAGCGGCGCCTCGATGGGGAGCGGGTCGATCTCCGGGATGATCGCGATCGTGGTGGGACCGGCGAGGGCCCCGGGCGGGACCACCAGCGTCACCTGCTCCGTCCCGACCGTTCCGCCCTCCGGGCCCATCGGGCCGTAGACGAAGGTGGACTCCCTCACGGCGCCGACGCCGCAGGCCCCGACGAGCGCGGGGATCAGCAGCAGGGAGGCGAGGCGCAGCATCGGGATCCTGGGCACCGGGGACCTCCTCCGAACGAGCGGCCATGGTACGGGAGAGGATCGGTCGGGGCCTCCCCGCTACCCCGCGCCCGACGGATCCACGACCTCGGGCGCGCCCGGGGATCGGGGGCGGGCCCCTGCGCCGGCACAGGGGGCCCCGGGGCCCGCCCCCGGGTTCCGTCTAGAGCGCTGCCAGGTTCTTGTCGAGGAGCGCGAGCTGTGCCTTGAGGTCGTCGACGCGTCCGCGCTCCGCGGCGACGATCTCCGCCGGCGCGCGTTCGAGGAACTTCGCGTTCGAGAGCTTCTTCTCACCGCCTTCGATCCGACCGGCGAGCTTCGCACGCTCCTTCTGGAGCCGCTCGCGCTCCTTCTCCGGAT
>JAUXCH010000833.1 GCA_030618975.1 Planctomycetia bacterium | reverse complement strand
GCCGCCGTACCCGCGATCACCGTCCCCGGACGTACGACGAGGGCCATGGGCAGCGATCCGGCTACGTCGCTCCAGACCGTCGATAGCGTTCCGAGCGTGACCGCCTCGAGGGGGACGCTTCCGACCGCACCCACGAGCCCTCCGGCGAGCGCGACGATCGCGTGCTCGAGTGCGAAGATGCGGCGTACGCGACGCGGCGCGAATCCGAGCGCGCGGAGCGTCGCGATCTCCTCCTGACGCATCGCGACGTTCAGTGCGACGACCAGGCCCAGCAGGAGGAGCGCTGCGATCACCAGCAGGCCGCTGAACCCGAGGAAGAGCGCGCCGAAGTCCATGCCCTGGCCAATCGCCTGCGCACGAGTGCGTTCGAGGTCCACGAACGAGAGTCCGAAGGCAGCGGGTTCGAGTCGCGCCCGAATCGTCATCCGAATCGCGCTCGGGTCCGTCTCCGGTGGAAACCGTACGGCCGTCAGCGTGCCGAACCGGTTCTCCCACAACCTCTGCCCCGCGCCGAGGCCGATGAATGCCTTCGGTGTGCCCCCGTGCTCGTCCCAGTACGTCTCGTCCACGTCGCGGATGCGTCCGAGGTCGAGGGCGAAGCCCGCATCCCACTCGCGGCAGCTGTTCGCGGCGCTCAGCCCCGGCCACGGGGGCATGAGCTCGCGGTCCGCTGCCGCGCCCTCGAGGGGTACGACGCCCCGGATGCGGAACTCCGCGGTCCGCTCCGCGAGGCGTCGCCCGTGTCCCAGCACGTAGTACGTGAGGGTGGCCGTGTCGCCTTCCTGGGCCCCGAGATCCCTCGCGAGCCAGGCGTTCACGACGATTTCGTCGTCCTGCAGATCGTCGGGAAGGAGGATGTGTTCGCGCGGCAGCGCCGCCACCAGCGAGTACGGCGTGTGTCGATCCCGAACGGCCATGTCATTGACGAGCCAGGTCAGGACGCCCCACGCCCCCCGGCACGCCAGCGCCGCGTCGGCCGCCGCTGGGTCGACGAACACCCGCCGCGACCGGAGCTCCCAACCCCGCTCGCCCTCGAGGCGATGCAGCGAGAGCCCCGCATCGTCGAGCTGCCAGGTGGCCGTTGCGGCCGCGGCGATCCTCTCGCGGCCGCCCGCGTCCGCCGAGGTGAGGAGCGTATTGGCCCGGTCCGGCTCGCCGACCGCGTCCTGGAGGTCCCCGAGGGGCAGGAACACGTTCGCCGGCGGCAGCTGGCCGATCTCCAGGGCGAAGGCGCCGAACGCCCGCGCGTCGAGTACGGCCACCACCTCGGCGGCGATCTGCGCCGTGGCGTGCGCGTCCGACGACATCGGCGCGTCGCGCGAGAAGGGCGCGGGTCTCTCCACCCGGACGATCACGAGGTCGCCCACGCTCGCGCCCAGGCGCGCAGCCACCCGCTCGCTCAGAGCGACCCCGCTCTCCGGCCACGGGGAGAGGGGCGGGCGCCCGCCCGGGGAGAGCGACCAGAACGCGTCGTCCACGCCGAGCACACGTACCCGGGCCACGCGTGCGGACCCGTCCGGTAGGGCGATGGACCCGTTCAGTCGAAGCACCGCGGAGACCGCCGTGTCGAGCTGCTGGGCGAGGCGTCCTGCCAGGTCCTGCCGCCACATCCGGTCGCGCGCGTGGGCTGCGAACGTCACCCGGCCCGTCCGCGCCTGCGCCACCTCGGCCAGACTCTCGCGCACCGAATCCCCGACGCCTAGGGCCGCGACGATCACCGCCGTCACGACCGCCGCGGTCGCGAGTGCGCCGAGGTGGGTCCGCCAGTAGCCCTGTAGCCCGCGCAGTACGAGCCGGAGCGAGCTCACGCGCCGCTCCGGGCGGCGCCCAGCGTCCCGTCCTGCAACACGAGCACCCGACCCATGCGCTCGGCGAGGGCCTCGCTGTGCGTCACCACGACGAGGGCTGCGCCCTCCTCGCGATTCACGTCCACGAGCAGGCTCGAGAGATCGGCGGCTGTCGCCCGGTCCAGGGAACCGGTCGGCTCGTCGGCGAGCACGAGGCCGGGCGCGTTGACCAGCGCGCGCACGACGGCCACGCGCTGGCGCTCGCCGCCCGAGAGGGCGCCGGGCGTGTGATCGAGACGGGCACTCAGCCCCACCCGTTCGAGCAGGCGACGGGCCCGTGACTCGACCTCGTCGGTCACGCCCGGGACGAGCGCGGGAACCAGGACGTTCTCCCAGACGGTGAGGTGCCCGAGGAGGTGGTGCGACTGGAACACGAACCCGAGGCGGGCGCTGCGCAGAGCGGCACGTGCGTCTTCGCCGATGGCGGCCACGTCCCGGCCCTCGAAGCGCACCTCGCCCGAGGTGGGCACGTCGAGGGCACCCATGAGGTTGAGCAGCGTGCTCTTGCCGCTACCGCTCGGACCCATGATCGCCGTGAAGGTCCCCTCGCCCGAGTTTACCGCGTTCGGG
>JAUXCH010000432.1 GCA_030618975.1 Planctomycetia bacterium | reverse complement strand
TGAACCTCCCGGTCCGGTCGCACAGGGTGGTCGTCCACGCGATCGGCCTCCTGCCGCTCGAGGGCACCCTCCACGTCGAGGCCGGCCGCGTGGTCGAACTCACGCTCCGGGAGCCCGGGGGTGGCGCCCTGGACGTGCACGTAACGGACGCGGAGGGAGAACCCCTGCCCTTTGCGACGATCCATCTCCGGACGCCGTCGAGGGGCGCCTGGGTGGACGAGCAGGGCGGGCGTCAACGCGTGGACCCCTTCACGGACCATCTGGGGTTTCGCCGGCTGGAGCGTGTCGAAGCCGGCGTGGTCGAGGTCCGGGCCGACTGGGGCGGGCGGCAGGTGCGCACGAAGGTCGTGGTCCGCGAGAGCCGCGTCACCCCGGTGGCGCTCGTTCTCCCGTAGAACGCATCCACCCGGCACCATGCCCGACCGGGTCCTGACGGACGGTCGGCAGACTCCTTGGGTGCGCACACTCGCGGAGTGGCTCATCGTTGAGTGTTGCGTCCGAGGGACGAGCCGCGACATCTCCGGAGCATCTGAGCCGGTCAGGGCGAGAACACCACCATCCGGGACACCCGGCCGTATCCGTCGAAGTAGAAGAGCATGCCCTCGTACGTCCAGGTCCAGGCGTTCGTCATCGCCGGCTTCGGCAGCCCCAGCACCTCGAGCCCCGATCGGTCACGGGCCCACTTCGGCGGATCGACGACGGTCACCTCGGGACGCTCCTCCTCCGGCCCCGCCCCGTAGGCCCGGAGCGCGTCGAAGACGTCGCCGTGCTGGAAGTCGACCTCGATGCCCTCGAGGCGGGTGTTCGTCTCGGCCCGTTGGATCGCGACCTCGCCGAGGTCCATCGCACGTACCGAAACCCCCTTCGTCCTCCCGTGAGCATCGACCCCTGCCCGACGTCAACTACAGAGTTGCGATCCCAGGTGTACTCGTCGCCGCCCACGAACCCCGATCCCCGGGTCTGCCTGTCGATGCCCGTGGCGACGAGCGCCCGGCTTGCGGGCCACGTGAAGTCAGCCGAGTTGCGTACCACGACCTTCAGCACGGCCGTGCAGACGGGCTCGCACGGCCGGCACTACTCGCTGCTCACCGTCTCGCCGCTGAGCCTGCCTGCCGCCTCGGGCCCGAGCAGCCGATCCAGGCTCGCATTCAGCGCCTGGCGCATCGCGTCGTAGCGGCTTCGAAGCCTCAGGGCCTCCTCGGGAGAGGGGTTCTCGTGCCCCTCGTAGAGGTTCCGGACCGCCTGGGCATGATCCGCCAGGAACCCGGCCGCCTCCCGGATGTCGTTCTCGGCGACGTTCGCGTCGAGACGGCGGATCCGGCGCTCGGACGCGTCCACGTCGCTCTGACGCATGGCCGTACGTGCCGCCGTCCGGGCCCGCTCCACGGCCTCCATCGCGTCGCCCGGCGCGGCGTCCTTCTCCGGCGCGTGAGCAGTCGCTCGGGACGCTCCCCTGCGTTCCTCCAAGGAGGCCAGGCGCGTCTCGAAGTCGGCCAGGACGGTCGGGGCATCGCGTCCGGCGAGTCTCGGATGGCGCTCCTCGTTCTCTTCCAGCGATTGGACGCGGGTGTCGAGACGGGCGAGGGCGTCTTCGAGATCCGTGGTGTCCGCGCCCGGAGGGCGCAGGAGGACATGGTAGACGGCCACGACAGCCAGGGAGGCCAGGAGACCGCTGAACAGACACCGTGCGTTCATGGCGCGCATCCTACGCGGAGATCCTTCCTCCCGGGGGAGGGGTGTCGGGGCCCGACCTGCGCGCTGGACTCCTGAACCGGCCAAGATCCCGGTCCGGGGTCTGATACAAAAGGGGCGATCGGCTGCCAGTCAACAGAGTCCCCCGGCTGGCCGATGGGAGGTTACATCGTGAGTCGCAAACTGTGGGTTCTCGTGGTCGTGCTGGTCGCCTTGGGCGTCTCGGCAACGGCTGGCTATGCCGCAAACATCTACTGGCGGAACAATCGCTACCAGCTTCCGGGGTACTACCAGAGCACGGTGCTGAGCACCATCCTGACCGACCACAAACTGCAGATCGACAGCCTGGTCGAAGCCAACAGACTGCTGGCCCTGCGCGTCACCGCGCTCGAGGCCCGCATGGCGAAGGCCGAGGGGAACATCGCGACGAATACGACCGACATCGCGACGAACGCGGCGGACATCGCCACGAACGTGACCGACATCGCGACGAACAAGACGGCCATCGCGACGAACGCGGCGGACATCGCCACGAACAAGACGGCCATCGCGACGAACGCGGCGGACATCGCCACGAACAAGGCGGACATCACCACGAACGGGGCGGACATCCTCGCGAACGCGGTGGACATCGCCACGAACGAGATGGACATCCTCGCGAACCTGTCGGAAATCCTCACGAACGAGGCGGACATCGCCACGAACGTGACGGACATCCTCGCGAACGAGGCGAACATCGCCACGAACGTGACGGACATCACCACGAATACGACGGCCATCAGCACCCATGTCGCCAACACCGGCAACGCGCACTCGCACGATGCACGCTACGTGACGTCCAAAGACGAGAACCTTCGCACCATCCGTGGGCGCGTTGATCCCAACGGCAACGTCACACAGGGAACGGGCTTCACCGTGACCAAGGGAGTCACGGGCGAGTACACGATCCACTTCGATACCCCCTTCACGGGGAACCCCACGGCAGTGATTTCGTGCCAGAATTACAAGGTCGTGAACGGCTCGGCGTGGAGCAAAGCCCTCTATAGGTGTTATCTGGTACATCCAACCAGCCTTGCTGCCGCGGATGGTGAATTCACGTTCACCATCATAGGTCCGCAGTAACTCCGCCCGTTGCGTACAAGGGCAATCCCCCGGGACGAGTGTCGCGGGTCTCGAACACGCCCTTCGACCTCCTCTTCAGCGTCCCGCTCCTCACCCGGGCCCGGGTGAGGAGCGCCGAAGGGCAGCCTCGGCTACGGGGACCGCCCGGAGAGGGGTTGGGGACGACCGCAGGGCGCGCCCGTCCCTCCCCGATCCGGGAACCTCACGACCTGCCCTTGCAGACGGCTTGCCGGTGGGGTTGCCGATGGGGCCTCGTGGTTCGATGGCGAGACGAGGCCGCGCTCGCGGCGATGCCTGCGGATGCGGTCGACGACGACCGGGTCCGTGATCCACGCCACGGTCCCCATCTCCTCGCCACACCTCCTCGCCACATCTCCCCGCCACACCGTCTGCATGCCAGGGGATCCCCTTCGAGGACCTTCCTCGACATCCTGGCCCACGACCGCCGGCGCCGGGCCTCGGCCGAACCCCGTGATGCCGGCAGGCGGGGCGCATGCGGGACGGGAGGAGACGCACTTCGGCCTCAGCCTCGTCCTCGCCCGTAGTCGTGTCCTCCCCCGTCAACGCCGCCCTCGCCTCACGCAGCGCCTGGCGCAACCTGTTCGAGCAGGCGCCGAAGTCGTGGTTGGAGTGCGTACCGGAGACGGGTCGAGGGTGAGCTCGTCACCATCCCCCACCCCCGCCATTCCCCGGCGGGGGTCTCCGTGGCCGTCCTTCACGACCGCCGACGACGCCCCGAGCCCACGGTGGCGCTCGACGCAGTCCGGCGAGTGACGCCCGCGCGAGGCAGTGCCGGAGCCCGGTTCCGTTCCGCGGCCTGGGAGGCAGGGTGCGGTCGTACCGTGGGGCCGGCCCTGGATCTCACCGGCTGGTGGACGTCGGGGACCCGGCAGGCCCAGGCGTGACCTCGCGTCAGGGCGTCCGGGCGCCGGAGCGTCAGGGCGAGAACACCACGATCCGGGACACCCGGTCGTATCCGTCGAAGTAGAAGAGCACGCCCTCGTACGTCCAGGTCCAGGCGTTCGTCATCGCCGGTCTCGGCAGCCCCAGCACCTCGAGCACACGGTGGCGGGGATCGCCGTGGCGGATGCCGGCCTGCGTGCGGCCGGAGAAGGTGGGCAGCGTCAGCACCGTGTTGAGCTTGCCTCCACCATTCAGGTTGAAGACGAGATCCTCGCCGAACCAGTGGTTCGCGCTGCCGTTCGACCAGGTCTGCGTCTGGACGGGCCAGCCGTAGCGCTTCACCAGGTCCTCGAGCGTGCTCTTCTTCAGCACGAGCCCGTCGGGTCCCTTGCCCGCGACCAGCACGACGTCCCGCGAGCGGGGATCCGCCTGGGGAACTCCGCGCTCCGGGTCGGGGAGCCGCTTCGGCGCGTCGATCCCGAGCTCGGCGCACCGCACGGCCCACGTGCCGTCCGCGGCAAACCGTACGTCGAGCGACCAGGGCGTGGAGGCGAAGAAGCGCACCTGCGGGTAGAGGCCCGGCGCCTCCTGGTACGTCTGGACGTACTCGAAGAGCCGCCCGCTCTCGAAGGGCCAGTCCGTCCCCTCGCACACGCCGGGGATCTCCCCGAAACCAATCTCGTACTCCTTGAGGATCTCGCGGCGGTGGTCGTCGCGGAGTCCGTAGCTCCCGTGGTGCTGGTCGGCGCGCTTGAGCGCGCCGGCGAACGTCTTGAAGACCTCGACCTGGTAGGTCGTGCGGACCTCGGGCTCTTCCTGGTCGGCCGTCGCCCACGTGCGCTCCGTCTTCTTCATGCGCTGGATCACGTAGGGCCGGTCGCCGACGGCTCGCTCGGCGATCTTGTAGAAGACGTAGAAGAGGCGGCCCTTCTCGTAGCCCGCGACCGCGAGGGGATGGGGCGGATCCGCGAGGTCCACGCCCGCGGCCTGGGCCGTCTGGTAGATCTTCGTCTGCTTCGTGCGCTTCAGGTCGCGGTTCTTCGGCTGGCTCCGCAGCCCGTCCACCACGTGGACGAGCCGCAGCGCCGGCGCGACGAACTCGACGTCCGGCGGTTCCTCGGCCCTGGACGTGCCCGACACGCTCGCGAGCACGAGGGCCCCGATCCACGAGAAGACGATCGACCGAAGGACGAAGCGGCGCATCAGAGCCTCCTCGGTCCGCGCGGCGCGCGCTGCGGACGGTCCCCCGTGGGGCGCTCCCGCTCCCCCCCGCCCGGCCCCGAGCCGGTCGGTCCCACGGCGAGGAACAGGCACTTCAGGTA
>JAUXCH010000810.1 GCA_030618975.1 Planctomycetia bacterium | reverse complement strand
GTTCAGGCCGGGCATGAGGTAGTCCATCAGCACGAGGTCGAACGGCTCGGCCGCGGACCGCAAGGCGTCGAGCGCTTCGTCTCCCTGGGTGGCTTCGGCCACTTCGAAGGACCAGGCGCGCAGGTACGTGCAGAGCACCTCCCGCGCGTGGGCGTTGTCGTCGACGACCAGGACACGCGTTCCGCCGAGCTCCGTCTCGCGCTGCGCCGTCGTCACGTCGCCCTCGCCCGCGATTCCCATCGTGACCTCGAACGAGAACGTGCTGCCCTGCCCGGGTTCGCTCTCGACCCAGACCCGCCCCCGCATCAGCTCGACCAGCTGCTTGGTGATCGCGAGTCCCAGGCCCGTTCCCCCGTATCTCCGGCTCGTGGACGCGTCGGCCTGACTGAAGGACTGGAAGAGCCTGGACAGTTGCTCCTCGGTCATCCCGACCCCCGTGTCCGTCACGGAGAACTTCAGCACGACCTCCTCCTCCCGGATTGCGGCGAGGCCGACCCGGATGAAGATCTCGCCCGCCTCGGTGAACTTCACGGCGTTGTTCGCGAGGTTGATCAGGATCTGCCCGAGGCGCAACGGGTCTCCCACCAGGCGCCCGGGCACCTCGGGCTCGCGCAGGAACAGCAGTTCGAGGTTTCCCTTCTCCTGCGTCTTGACGGACACGATGGTTGCCAGGTTGTCGAGGACCTCGTCCAGGTCGAACGGCACCGACTCCATCTCGAGCTTGCCGGCCTCGATCTTCGAGAAGTCGAGGATGTCGTTGATGATGCCGAGGAGCGATCCGGCGGAGGCGTGGATCTTCTGCAGGTAGTCGCGTTGCTTCGGTGTCATCTCCGTCCGCAGGCACAGATCGGAGAGCCCGATCACGGCATTCATGGGCGTGCGCAGCTCGTGGCTCATGTTGGCCAGGAAGCTGCCTTTCGCCTGGTTCGCGCTTTCCGCGGCCTGGCGTGCCACGTGCAGCTCATCGGCGGCCTGCTTCCTCTCGATCACGCGGCTCAACTGCTCCCCGACGTTCCTGACCATGCCGAGCACACGCGCGTCGCTCACCTGCACCTCGGGGGAGAAGAACTCGAGCACGCCGAACACCTGGTCGCCGGCCTTGACCGGGAACCCGAAAGCACCCAGGACGCCGATGTCCCTCGCGTGGCGCTTCCGCGGGAAGTTCGGATCCAGCCGTATGTTCTCGATCCACGCCGGCTCGCCCGTGGCCAGGATCCTGCCCGGAAGCCCCACGCCGCGTCGAAAGGTCGTCCGTTCCGTCACTTCCCGGAAGGGCTCGTACGCCTGCGGATCGCTCAGGTGCCACATGCTCGTCGGCTCGAGCAGGTCTCCGTCCTCGGGACTCACGAGGTACGCGTGGCCCACAGGCCAGTCGGTCAGGTCGCAGACGAGATCGAGCACCTGCTGAATCGCCTCGTCGACGGACTGGAGCGTCGCGGCCATGTCGGCCACCCGGTGGAGCAGACCGGCCTCCAGGAATGCCTGGTTGACGGCCTCCTCCGCCGCCTTGCGTTCCGTGATGTCGATCCCGACCGTGAGGATCTCCTTCACGACGCCCCGCTCGTCGCGGATGGGCTCGTTGCGCCAGGCCACCCAGACGATCTCGCCGTTCTTGCGCACGCTCTCGTTCTCGTTGCTCTCGTGTCGCTCCGGATCCCGGACGATCTCGTCGAGCCTCGCCTGCATGCTCATACCCGACGAACTCGTCTCGGGCAGGAGGGTCCCCACGAGTGGCTTCCCGACGACCTCCTCCTTTGAGAATCCGAACAGCTCTTGCCCGAAGCGGTTGAGGAACTTGACCGTTCCGTCGGGCAGCCAGCGGAGAATCACGCTGCTGACGTTCTCCAGCTCCTCGTTCGTGCGCGTCAGCTCCTCCGTTCGGTCGCGGACCAGACTCTCGAGGTTCTCCTGGTAGGACGCGATCTCCGCCTCGGCCTTCTTCTGCTGGGTCAGGTCGCGGAGGAACGCGGTGAACGACCACTGCTTGCCTCGCCGGAAGGGCAGCACCGTCAGCTCGATCGGGAGCTCGACGCCGGTCTTGTGCAAGCCCACCGTCTCGATGCGGTGGTTGATGGGCGAACCGCCACCCACCGTGTGATCGCGCAGGAACCGATCGTGCCGTGCGCGTAGGGGACCGGGGAGGATACGCTCCGGCAAGCGGTGCCCCACGGCCTCGTCGGCGTTCCATCCGAGGACGCTCTCGGCTTGCGGATTCCAGTACGTGATGGCGCCTTCGCCGTCCGTCATGACGATGGCGTCGAGCGCGTTGTCGAGGATTCCGCTCGTCCATTCCTCGCTGACCCTGGATTGGATGCGCTGACTGCGCACGAACAGACCCGTCATCAGGAGCAGGAGCAGCGTCGCGAAACCGCTCCCGGCGAAAAAGAGGTTGCGCGTGGCTTCGAGGGGGCCGTAGGCCTCGGCCACGTCGATCTCGGTCGCGATTCCGAAGCCGTGCGATCCATCCCAGGTCCACGCCCCGATGACGGGGACGCCGCGGTAGTCGTTGTAACCGTCGAGGTTCACGCCCGGGTGGCCGGAGATCGCGCTGCGGGCCATCAG
>JAUXCH010000396.1 GCA_030618975.1 Planctomycetia bacterium | reverse complement strand
GGGCCGGCCCGGTGCGAAAGAACCCTGTGCCTTGAGCCCTCCGCCTTGGGGGCGTCGTCACCCCGCGAAGGCTGCGCTTCTTGACCTGCCCCCGAGGGCCTCGGACCCCCGTGCCTTGGGCGTGTCGTTCTTCCGCGAAAGCCGCGCTTTCTTACCTCACCCGAATGGCGCTATTCGCGAACGCCGCTCTTCTTTCCCTGCCCCGCAGGCCCCGACCCGACGAAGGCCTCGAAAGGTGAACAAACGGGTCGGGTGCCGCTTCTCGACCCGGAAGTGACCGGAGGTCACGAAACCCGAAAAATCGGGTCGGGTGTAGATCTTCTACTTCTCGTCGTCGTCCATCTCCCGGAGGGCCCGGAGGATGCCGAGCGCGCTCTGGCCCGTGGCGATCTCCGTGATCTTCTGGATGCGCTCCGCGTCCGCCTGGAACTTCTTCCTCAGGCGGACCTCGTAGGCCTCCTTCAGGGTCTCGACGAGCTTGTCGAACTCGTAGGGCTTCGGCAGGTAGCCGAACGCGCCGAGCTTCGTGCATTCGACCGCGCTCTGCAGGGAACCGTGCCCCGTGAGGATGATCACCTCCAGGTACTTGTGTCGGTCCTTGAGTGCCGCGAGGACCTGCTGCCCGTCGAGCCCGGGCATCTTCAGGTCCACGAGTGCCAGATCGAACTTCTTGGTGTCCGCGATCTGGATCGCATCCTCTCCGTTGGCCGCAGCGGTGACCTCGAAGCCGCGCAACTCGAGTCGCTCGGCGATGGCCTCGAGGAACTTCACTTCGTCGTCGACCATGAGAATCTTGATTGCACGCGACATGGTTTGACTCCGGGCGGTGCGGGACCGCACACCAAGATACCTTGAAGCCTCGTCACACGGGTGGGAAGCCGATCCAACTCCAGTACCCGTAGATGGCCCAGCCCCAGAGGACGACGAACGAGATCGCGAGGATCGCGGCACCGTGCTTCAGGAAGTCCATGAGGGTGACCAGCTGCTCTCCGGTGACCGGGTCCTTGGCCATCGCGAACGCCAGCGCGTTGGACGGTGTCCCGATGATCATCATGTGGGCGAAGGAGGATGCGAAGGCCGTGGCGAACCCGACCATCCACGGATGGACGCCGGCGATCTGGGCCATCGGGACGCTGATCGGCCCGATGGCCGCGACGGTGGCTCCGTCGCTCATGAAGTTGGTCGCCACGCCCGAGAAGAGGCTCGCGGCGACCGCGATGCCTTCGCCCTGCTGCAGGGACGCCGGGAGCATCGCCACGAAGCCGTCGGCGAGGAACAGCGCACCTCCCGTGGCGGCCAGTCCCTTGCCCAGCGCGCTCGCGCCCGCGTAGAGGAAGACCACCTCCCAGTGGATGCTCGCGATGTCGCGCCACTTCAGGATCCGAAGCACGTTGAGCACCACGAGGCCGAGGATCACCGGGCCGCCCATGCCGAAGGTGTCGCTCGCCCCGACCCAGAGGACGATCACGCCCACCAGGACGCCGGCGGTCACATACTCGTCCCGGTTCATCGGGCCGATCATCTTCGAGGCCTCGCGGACCTTCGCCGAGACGTCGAGGCGCGGCACCTTGACCCGCTTCCTCATCACCAGGAGGAAGTACAGTCCGACGGAAAACGACATCACGGGGACCAGGGGCAACCCGTAGGTCATCCAGTCGAGGAACGACGGGGCCTGCCCGTAGTCCTGGAGGATCCCGATCATGATCGCATTGCGACCGCCGGCGGCCGGGGATCCCGGTCCGCCCGAGTTGGCCGCGTAGCACAGCGACAGCGCCAGGATCACCATCAACGCGCGGTCCCTGCGCATACCGAGCTCGCGCATCGTGGACGCGTACACCATGACGAAGAGCGGCATCGTGAAGGCCACGAGAGCGTGCTCGGAGACGAACGAGCAGGTCACGGAGAGCAGGGGCAGGAACACGAGCAGCAGGAGAGGCAGGTTGCGCGCGGGAGCGAGCAGCAGCAGGCCGATCCGACGGTCGAGTCCCGTCTTCCCGATGGCCTTGGACAGCGCGAGCACGCCGAAGATGAAGATGACGGCGTCCTTCGCGTAGGCCTTGGCCACGCCGTCGGGCCTCAGGACCCCGAGGAAGCACATGGCGACGCCGACGAGCAGCGCCGTCACCCCCACCGGAAGCGCACCCGTGGCCCAGAACAGCGCGGCCAGGACGATGACGGCGAGCATCACCATGGCCCGCCGGCCCGTCTCCTCTCCCGTCAGGTCCCGCTCGACCACCCGGTCCCCGACCGTGGTCTTCTTCCCCAGCTTGTTCTCGCGGCTGTAGTACTCCGCGATCGTCTGTCCAGGCTCCATCTCCCGGTAACTCGCAAAGCCGCCGATGCCGTCTGGCGAGACGATCGCGTCGGTGGGTTGCGCCTTCGGGATCGACACGAGCTCGATCATGCGGGACGGCACCGGCAGGAGCACGAACGCCAGGAACAGGGCCGCGCCGAAGAGGATGAAGATCGGCCGCGACCCGTGACTTCCGAGGAGCCACTTCCACACCGAGCCCCGCTCGGTGTGCGGCACCTCGTAGCGTGCACTGGCGTAGATCTTCTCCTGACGCGCCGCCTCGATCGTCCGGATCAGACGCTCCAGCTCGACGGGCTTCGTGACGTAGCCGAACGCGTCCTTCTTGCCCAGCGCCGTTGCGGACTCGAGACTCCCGTGCCCCGTCAGGATGACGGCCTGGACCTCGGGTCGAAACGACTTGATCTCCGCGAGGGTCTGCTCGCCGTCCATGCCCGGCATCTTGAGGTCGAGCACGACGACGTCGATCTCGCGATCGGCGCGGATCGCCTTGACGGCGTCCTCCCCGCTGCTCACGTCGTCGATTTCGTACCCTCGGAGCCTCAGGCGCTCGACCAGAGGCCGGCGGAACTGATCCTCGTCGTCAACGAGCAGGATCTTCGGCATCGCGCGCGTCACTCCTCGTCGGATGAGCAATCGTGCATGCGGCGGGACATCTCGGCGAACACGTCTCCACTGCGAAGCACGCCGATCACGTTGGGGCCGCGGGTCACGAGGAGCGCGAGCGTGCTCGCGCCGGTCAGCATCGCGATGGCCTCCCGAAGCGGCGCTTCGGCGTCGATGCGGAGGGCGGCCGGCCGCATGACCTCGCCGACGCGGATGTGCCGACCGCGCTCGCACAATCCGCCGAACCCACTGGCCAGGGCCCGCAGATGCCCGATCGACGTCCGGACCAGCTCGTCGCTCACGCCGGCCGCGTCGATCAGCGGGTTGTGGAACATGGCCTCGCCGTGGCGCAGGAGGGCTTCCAGGAATGCCAGGTGGCCGAGCCGGCCCACGATCTCTCCCCCTCTCCGGACCAGGAGCGCACGGTGGAGGTGCCGGCCGGCGGGGAGGTTCTCCTGGGCCGCCTCCAACGCGCGGAGCGCCTCGAGGAGCGTCGCGTGCTCCTCCACCACGGCGTACTCGTGCAGGGGAACCATGAGGTCCTTGACGCGCCTCTTGCCTTCCATCCGGGCCTCCCGATCAGTGGTCTAGATCTGGAGCGGGAGATCCACCGTGAAGCGGCTTCCCTGTCCGACCTTGCTGCTCACGAAGATCTGGCCTCCCAGACCGTGGACGATGCCCAGGCTCACGGAGAGCCCCAGGCCCGTGCCCTTGCCCACCTCCTTGGTCGTGAAGAACGGCACGAAGATCCGCTCGAGCGTTTCGGGCGACATCCCGCAGCCGGTGTCCGTGACCGAGATCGCCACCCCCGTCTCGGTACGGCTCGTGTGCAGGATCAGCGTGCCTTCGCCCCTCATCGCATCGAGGGCGTTCTTCACCAGGTTGAGGAACACGTGCTCGAGCTGTCCCCGGTCCGTGACGATGCGCGGCAAATCCAGACTGTAGTCCTTGATCACCTTGACGTTCGTCACGCTGATGCTCGAGCCGAGCATGCCGTCGACCACGCCGTCGAGGATCTCCTGGACGTCGGCCTCCTCCAGCTTGACCTCCTCCTGACGAACGAATCCCAGGAGCTTCCGTGTGATGTCGCGGCAGCGGAACGTCGCATCGTGGATGTTCGCGAGGTGGCGATCGAGGCGCTTGGGCGTCAGGCTGTCCCGAAACTCCGGATTCTTGAGATCCTGGATGAGACCGACCTCCTCCGCGATGATCGCGAGAGGGTTGTTGATCTCGTGGGCGATGCCGGCCGCGAGCTCGCCCACGGACGCCAGCTTGGCGGCCCGGACCAGCTGGCCGGAAAGGTCGGCCTCGGTCTGGTCCATCTCGCGCTCGTGCCTCACGGTCGCGCGGGCGCGCAGATAGAGAGCGAGGCAGCCGAGGAGCAGGAAGAGGAACGTCAGCGCCAGGAGGGCGACCGGGGGCGTGTAGGCTCCGCCGCCTTCGACCTGATGGACGATCAGCGCCCAGCCCGTGGTCTTGATCCAGGCAAAGGCGTAGGCGATCTCCTCGCCGTCCACCTCCACGCTCGTGACCCCGATCGGGACGTCCACGGGGGGGACGAACGGGGACGTGGTGAGGAGCCCGTCCTCGGTGGGCGGACACACCTGGCACCGGCCGTTTTCGTCGACGACGATCGTCCGTGTGTCGCCGCTGTACTGTACCGAGATCAGGTACTCCTGGATCGTGCCGGGGAAGATCACCGCTCGTGCGATCGCGGTGCCCGCGGCGTACCTCCTCTTCACGGCGATGCCGAAGTGAGGTTGCTCCCTGAACCCCTGGTAGTCGTCCGTGATGATGTAGGACTGCTCGCCGGTCAACAGCGTCTGAAACCAGGCTTCCTCGCCGTAGTCCCGGGATTCGAGGTCGCCGAAGGGCCCGGCGTAGGCCAGCGGGGTGCCGGTGTGATCGAAGAACGCCAGCTCCTCGAACGCGCCGCTGTGGGTCTTCAACGTCTCGAGACAGCGTGCGGTGTACTCCTCCGTCGGGGGGAAGTGCGGCTCCAGATCGTCCATGAGGTTCGACAGGTCCACCACGCGCTCGCGCAGGAACAGGTCCAGGGTCAGGGCCTGACTCTCGGCGATCGCCTGGAGATGCACCCGGCGACTCTCGATCGCCAGCGTCCGGTACTGGATCAGGAAGTAGCCGACGATGAGCGAGAGCGGGACGATGTAGAAGAGGAGCGATTGGACCAGCGTGCGGCGCAGCATCGCCCGGTAGTAGGGTTCGCCGCGGCCCAGGCCGGAGACCAGGGGGGGGAGGGTACGGTCGGGCGCCTCGGGCATGCGCGATCCTGCGTCCGGGGCCATCCATTCTGTCGGGGGCCGCTGTCCGGGGACAGACAAACTGCCCCGCGGATGATCCTGCGCCCGATTCGCAGAGTCGAAGCAGACCCTCTCCGCGGCCGGGCGCAGGGCGGGGCGGGCGGGGGGACGAACAG
>JAUXCH010000494.1 GCA_030618975.1 Planctomycetia bacterium | reverse complement strand
TCCAGGTGGAGTTCGTCCACCTCCTCCCGCCGGGCCAGCAGATCCTCCGGCACGTCGAGCTGCGCCAAGGGTCCCTCGACGGATTCGACCTCGGAGGCCGCACGGCGGGCCTTGTCGGTACCACGCTCCAGGGCACGTTCCGCCTCGCGCCGTTCCTCGGCGAAGTCCGGGCGCAGGTCCGGAATGGGACCCTCCCCCTCGAG
Source organism: Planctomycetia bacterium (assembly GCA_030618975.1). Taxonomy (GTDB): domain Bacteria; phylum Planctomycetota; class PLA2; order PLA2; family JAEUHO01; genus JAUXCH01. The sequence continues at coordinate 4,353 of JAUXCH010000494.1, read as the reverse complement.
CGCCTGAAGCGTGGCCCGGCGTTCGGCCCGCTTCGCCAGCCTCGGCAGCGCGCGCATCAGGCGTTCGAGTTGGCTGAACCGCGCCTTCTCCCCCTTGAGGAGGCCGTCGAGCCGATCCCGCTCGGTCTCGGCCTTCTCGAGCGCGTCGCGCCGCGTGGTCCATTCCGAACCGGCCAGCGAGGCGTCCTTCGTCGCCTTGGTGAGGTGACGGTACTCGGCGAGGAGGCTGTTGATCTTCGGCTTGGACGCGGATCCCCCCTTGAAGAGTTCCTCGCACTCCTCGGCGAGCTCGTTCAGGAGGTCACGCAGCTTGACGCTTCCGAGCCCGGCGGCGAAGAGACTCTCGCCGACCTCCCCGCCGCCTTCGAGCAGCGTCTTCCCGCCCTCGACGAGGTGGGCGTGGTCGATTCCGAACGCGTCCAGGAAGATGGGCTCCGTGATGCCGCCGAGGAGGCGTGTCACCCGGCTCTCGTCGATCGGGTCCTCGTCCGCATCGAGCAACGTGTCCTTGTTTCCCTTGCGACGCCAGAACACGTGTTCCTCGCCGTCGTCTCCTTGCAGGCGGGCGCCGATGCGCAGGTCGCGGTAGCCGTGGACGAAGTTGTCGTGCGTCTGGCCGTGGATCCCGAAGAGGAGGGCGTGGATGGCACGCAGGGCCGAGGACTTGCCCGCCTCGTTGGGACCGTAGATCACGTGCAGACCCCGGGTGCCCTTCGAGAGGTTGAGAACCGTGTCGGTGAACGGCCCGTAGGCCTTGAGGTAGAGCTCCAGGAACCTCACGCCGCACCTCCCTCGATCAGTCTGGCCAGCAGGAGTTCCTTGGCCTCGAGGAGGGCTTCGTGCAGGGCCTGGGCGTCGCCCGACGGCGGAACGGTCGAGCCTTCGAGGGCCCGGGGCGGCAGCTTCTTGCGCAGGTCGTCGAGCTCCTTGGAGAAGGACGCGGCGGCGTCCGGGTCGGCGTCGAGGTCGTCCAGCACGCGCACCAGGGAGCCGATAGCGTCGTCGCGCGCGCGAAGTGCCTCCCGATCCGTCCGCGACGTCGTCCGGATCTTCACCTTCTCGATCCACGCCTCTCCGCAGTCGGTCGCCAGGGATCGGAGCTCGTGCCTCCAGCGCTCGGGGTCCTGGACCAGCTCTGCGTGAGCGAGCGACGCACCGACGATCTCGATTCGGACCGCGAGGGGGCGCTCCGCCTCCTCGAGGGCCCGGGTCACGAGCTCGCGCGCCGTCTCGAGCACGTCGTTCGGGCTCTTCGCATCGCCGGCGTCGACGGTCAGCCGCGCCCAACGGAACACGTCGAGCACGACCTCCTCGACACCCACCACCTCGTCGCCGCTGTACTCGACCAGCGTCGCCCCCTTCGGGCCGGTCTCCTTGGCGTGTCGCCCCTGGAGGTTGCCCGGGAAGAGGATCCACGGGTCACGGGACAACTCCTCTCGCGCGTGCACGTGGCCGAGCGCCCAGTACTCGTATCCCCGGCTTCGGAGCCCCGCCACGGAGCAGGGCGCGTACGGTTCGTGGCCCTCTCGACCATCGACGCTCGTGTGCAGGATGCCGACGTTCAGCAGCCCGGGAACACGTTCCGGGTACGTCGCGGAGAGATCCTTCCGCACCGCACGCGTCGCATAGCCCCGCCCGTGAAGCGCGGCACCCACGTCCTCGAGCACGAAGGTCTCGGCCTTCTTCGTGGCGAAGAAGTGCACGTTGTCGTGGACCCTCAGGTGCTTCGTGATCTGGCTCGCGGCATCGTGGTTGCCCGCGACCGCGTACACCGGGATGGACGCGGCCCGGAGGCGCGACATCTGGGCGTTGAAGAAGAGACCCGTGCGGTAGTCCTTCCAGTCCCCGTCGTAGAGATCGCCCGCCAGGACGAGGAAGGCCACCTCCCTCTCGATGGCCAGGTCGACGAGGTTCTCGAAAGCCCTCCGCGTGGCTTCCCGGAGCGCGTCGGTCGGTGCGCCCTCGTAGGTCTCGAGCCCTCGCAGCGGACTGTCCAGGTGGACGTCGGCCGCATGAAGGAAGGTCGGCATGTGCCCTCCTGCCCCGATCCGGATCGTGCGCCGCCCCGCACCCCACGGCGCGGCTCTTCGCGGATTCTAGCTGGTTCCACCCTCGCGGGCCCGCGCCAACCCGTGTCGATTCGGCCGCGGCGTGCGGCGGCGCTGCGCGCTCCCCGAGGGCGGCGATGCCACGGCCGACGAGCCGCTTCGGCCCGGCGCCGCCCGGACGTCTGTACGCGAGGAGACGGAGCCACTACCATTCGCAACGCATGCGCTTCCTCGGTGACCGTCGGATCTACTCGCCCACGGACCTCGTCCGGTTCCTGAAGTCGCCGTTCGCCAGCTGGATGGAGCGCCTCCGCCTCGAGCGACCCGACGCCGTAGCCCCCGACCCCGAGGACGAATACCTCACGATCCTCGCGGCCCAGGGGAACCTGCACGAGGAGCAGGTGCTCGACGCGCTGCGGGAGGCCGGGCGTTCGGTCTGCGTGATCCCCGACGACGAGACCGCGGCCGAGGCCACCCGCGCGGCGATCCAGCGCGGCGAGGAGGTCATCTACCAGGCCCGGCTGGAGGCGGGCCCGTTCGCGGGGATCGCGGACTTCCTCGTTCGCGGCCAGACCGCGGACGGCCGGACCCCGGACGGCCAGATCGCGGAGGGCCAGGTTGCCGACGGAGAGACCGCCTACGAGGTCTGGGACGCCAAGCTCGCCCGGTCGCCGAAGGTGGGCCACCTCGTGCAGCTCTGCAGCTACGCCGACCTGCTCGAGCAGACGACCGGTCGGCGTCCCTCGACGTTGGGGATCGAGCTCGGCAGCGGCGAGCGCGTTCGCTTCCGGACCGACGACTTCTTCTTCCACTACCTCCGGCTGAAGGAGGGCTTCCTCCGGCAGATGGAGGCCTTCGATCCCGACGTGCCGCCGCTGCCCGGTCCCGGCGAGGACGCGGGGCGCTGGGCGTCCCACGCCGAGCGGATCCTCGAGGAGCGGGATCACCTCTGCCGCGTCGCCGGCATCCGGAGCTCCCAGATCCGAAAGCTCGAGGCCGCGGGCATCGACACCCTGACGGCGCTCGCGACGACGAAGGTCGAGCGTGTGCCCAAGCTCGACGCGCTCAGGTTCGACCGCCTGCGACGGCAGGCCCGGCTCCAGCTCGAGAGCGCGTCGCTCCCCCGGCCCCTCTACGAGGTCGTCGTGCCGACGCCGGAGGACCCGCGGCGCGGACTCGCGCTTCTCCCGCCGCCCTCGCCGCTGGACGTGTTCTTCGACATCGAGGGCTACCCGCTCGTCGAGGGCGGGCTGGAGTACCTGTTCGGTGCGACCTGGCTGGAGGACGGGGAGCCGCGGTTCAAGGACTTCTGGGCGTTCGATGCCGACGGCGAGAAACAGGCCCTCGAGGCCTTCGTCGACTGGGTGGTGGCGCGCAGGCGCGAGGACCCGTCGATGCACGTCTACCACTACGCGTCGTACGAGACCTCCGCGCTCAAGCGTCTGATGGGTCGCTACGCGACGCGCGAGGAGGAGATCGACGCCCTGCTCCGGGGCCACGCGTTCGTGGACCTGCACAAGGTGGTCAGCCAGGGCGTGGTGGTGGGCGAGTCTTCCTACTCGCTCAAGTACGTCGAGCGGCTCTACCTGGACCGCGAGGGCGAGGTCGCGACGGCCATGGAGTCGGTCGTGGCCTTCGAGCGGTGGCTCGAGTCCGGCGACCCCGAGGACTGGCGGGCATCCACGATCCTCGCCGCGATCCGCGACTACAACCGCGTCGACTGCGACTCCACGTGGCGCCTCGCCACGTGGCTGCGCGAACGGCAGACGGAAGCGGGGCTGGCCTGGCTGCCGCCGTCCGGGGCCCTGGACGAGCCCGAGCCGGAGCCCCCGGAAGGGCCCGCGCTCGATCGACGCCGTCTGGCCGAGCGGATGCTCGATGCGGTCGAGGGGCAGGACGACACGGACGTCGCGGTGCGGATCCAGCGCATGCTGGCGTACCTCCTCGAGTTCCACCGCCGCGAGGACAAGCCCGTCTGGTGGAGCTTCTTCGAACGCCACGACATGACCCCCGACCAGCACACCGACGACCCGACGTGCATCGGCCGCGCCCGTCGGTTCGGGAAGCCCGTGGCCGTGCGCCGGTCCAGGGGCTTCACGTACCGCTTCGACCCGGACCAGGACACGAAGATCTACGAGGGCGCCGACGTCTACGTCGCCGGGAACCTCGAGGCGCGCCTGAAGATCGAGGCCTTCGACGAAGAAGGCGAGCTGATGGTCGTGGCTGGGCCGAAGCCCCTGGCGGCCCTGGAGGGTGGCGCTCCGCCCCAGGAGGCGTCGTTCCTCCTTCACGAGCACGTGCCCGC
>JAUXCH010000536.1 GCA_030618975.1 Planctomycetia bacterium | reverse complement strand
GGCCGCCCCTCCGTGTGGGACCGCCGCCCGGCAGCCTCCCGAAAGGCCACGCCTCCCCAAGGGCCCCGCGGGCCGAAAGGCCGCCCAGGCCGGAAAGTGCGTCTTGACAGATCCCGGGAGGGGGCCAACCATGCGCCGTCGTGCGGGGGCCCTCGGAGGCCTGCCCGTCGAGGAGGGTAGCCATGGCGAGTCCGGTCCTTGCGTTCGTCTTCGAGTCGTTTCTCGTCTTCCTGATCTGGGCGGTGATGCTCGTCATGAACCTATGGATGTTCCAGAAGACGAAGTCCCAGGGCAATCTGTTCATGACGATCGGAGCCGGGTGCCTCGGACTCGGCGCGCTCCTCCTGGCCTTCTCGTCCCTCGAGTCGCTGCCCGGCAAGTTCGAGATGTTCTGGCTGCCCTTCATCGGGGCGATCCTGCTCGTCGTGGGCTTCTACATGACGGCCAAGCCGGTGGTGGACGTGCACATCGAGACGCTGAAGAAGAAGCTGCAGGAAGTGACCGCCGAGAAGAAGGCCGACGAGGGCGGTGAGTCCTAGCCGCACCGGAGAGCCCGCCACGTCTGCCGATCCTGTCCGTCCGGCGATGCTCGAGCGTGCGACCGGGTGGCGTGTCCACGCCCACGCGTCGCTGGGCTCGACGAACGACGAGGCCGCGCGCCTCAGGGACGCCGGCGCGCCTGCCCGCACCGCCGTCGTCGCCGACCGGCAGACCGCCGGTCGAGGTCGCTCCGGCGCGTGGCCGTCGCCGCCCGGCGGCCTGTACGTCTCCCTCCTCGTCGCCGCCCACCCCGACGACCTGCCCGGTCCGCTCACGGCGGCACTGGCGCTGGCGTGCGCGGAGGCGGTCGAGCAGGTCGCACCGGGCGTCGTGTGCGCCGTGAAGTGGCCGAACGACCTGTGGGTCGGCCGGAGGAAGCTCGCGGGCCTCCTGCTCGAGTCGGTCGGTGCCTCGCGAGTCGTCGTCGCGGGCGTCGGCCTGAACCTGGGGCGCGTGCCCGACGACCTGCCGGCCGACGTGCGCGCGGCGACCACGGCGCTCGAGAGGGAGGCGGCGAGCCCGGTCTCGCGCGCCGCCCTGTTGGAGGCCGTCCTCCTGCACGTCGACCTGCACGTTGCGGCTCTCCGCGTGCCCGCCGGTCGCGAGGATCTGGAGGTGGCGTGGCGGTCGCGCCTGCTCCTCCTCGGGGAGGCCATTACCTACGAGTTGGGTGGCCGCCGCCGGCGCGGCGTCTTCGAGGACGCCTCCCTGGACCGGGGACTCCTCGTCCGGGACCCGGAGGAGGGCCGGGTCTGGCGCCGCCTGGAGCACGTGCGCGAGGTGCGGCCCGCCCAGGGGGCCTGACGACCCGTCCGGCGTGCTAACTTCCGACCGCTCCCGACGTAGGGGGACCGAAGGTGACGGGGGGGCCCTGGAACCGGTAGGAGGGTATGAGCAACCCGCGCGGCACTGCTGCTGGATCCCGGACGGCGGCCGTGGTCATGCTCGCGGTCTTCCTGCAGGTGCTCGTCGTCGCCGTCCTGGGGCTCGGCGCCATCACGCGCGACCGCCAGGAGGCCCGGAGAACCGCGGAGCTGGAGGTCCAGGAGGAGGCCGAGGACGTCCTGCGGGGGATCCTCGCGGGCGCTTCCGCGGAGGTGAGGCGCGCGCTCCAGGACGTCCGCGAGTTCCCCGACTTCGACGACCTCGAGCTGCTGCGCTCCGGCGGCGAGCACAGCCGGCACGGCGACCTCCTCGGCCCGGCCTGGCAGATCGACCGAGACACCGGGGTCATCTACTGGATGGACGGCGACCTGCGCCTGTACGTCCCGCCAGAGCGCCGGGCGGAAGTGATCGCGGTGTCGAAGGACCCGGCCAAGGAGGAGGAGGCCGACGCGTACTACGTCCGCTACCAGGAGGCCCCTCCAGGGATCCGGCGCATCAATGCCGGCCTCGCCTTCTGTCGGCACTTCCCCTACCGCCTGGACCGCAAGTCCGGCTACCACCTGGCGCTCGGCTGCATGTTGAGCCTCGTGAACGACGCATCCGAGGAGGCGAGCCTCCTTCCGGACGACCTGGATGCGGACGACGCCTACGAGGCGCTCGAGCGCGTGCTCCTGCAAGCCACCGAAGTCACGGCGCTCAACCAGGACCGCGCCGAGGAGCTCGGCGTCGGCGACCTGCCGAAGCTGCAGCTGGTGCCCAAGGCCGTCGAGGCCGTCCTCACGGCGCTCCGCTCGGAGCGGGAGCGCCTGTGCCGGCACGTCGAAGCCGTGCGCGAGGCGCGGCGCCTGCTCGCCGGGGAGCCCCCCGAGACACGTTCCATCCGGCCGCTGCTGGAGGTGGCCCGGCGCAGGATCGGGACGAGCGACGACGTGACGCTCGAGGGCGACCGGCTCTTCGGGCTGATCCCCGAGGCCGGCGGGCCTGCGCGCGACATCCTCGTGCTGCTGTCCGTGCCCGCCGCCGTACACCTCGTGGAGACCGTCCAGAATCCGGGCCGCCTCGATCGGCTGGGGCTCGCCCTCCACCTGGTCCCCGCCGACGAGCCCGCAGGCGAGGACGTGGAGGTGGCCGTCACCCAGGACCTGCGGCAGGCCGCGGGCCTCCGGCTCCCGTACCGCGCGGAGCTCGTCCGGACGCGCGAGATGCCGCTCCCGGTCGAGGGGCCGGGCGAGCTCTTCTACTGGAGCATCATCGGCCTCTCCGTCGCCGGTCTGGGCCTGGGCGGCTGGGTCCTGATGCGGCTCTACACGCGGGAGGTGCGCCTCGCCCGCCTGAAGGCCGACTTCGTCAGCAACCTCTCGCACGAGCTGAAGACCCCGCTCACGAGCATCGCGATGTTCGCGGAGATGCTCCAGGGAGGACAACTCTCGAGCGAGGAGGACCGGAGCGAGGGCATCACGATCCTCGCGCAGGAGGCCGAGCGCCTCCAGGGCATCGTTCACCGCATGCTCGACACGGCGAAGCGCGAGGCGCGCGGCGTCGAGTACGTCCTCGAGCCGGGCGACCTGAACGAGGTCGTGGGCAAGGCCGCGGCGCGCTTCGGGCGCATCGTCACGGAGCCCGGACTCGACCTCACCGTGGCGCTCGAGCCCGGGCGGCTCCCCGTCCGGATGGACCGGGCGGCGATCGATGACGTGGTCTCGAACCTGGTGTCGAACGCCTGGAAGTACAAGCAGGGCAGCGAGGCCCGGGTCGAGGTCCGGACCGCCCGCCGGGGCCGGAAAGCCGAGATCACGGTGGCCGACGACGGCCTCGGGATCCCCCTGCGCGAGCGCCGGAAGGTGTTCGAGATGTTCTACCGGGCGGACGCCTACCTGACACGGGCGGCCGGAACGGGGCTCGGCCTCTCCCTCGTGCGTACCATCGTGAAGGCCCACCGGGGCACGGTGCGCATCGAGACGGGCTTGGACGGACGGGGTTCCCTCTTCCGGATCCGCATCCCGCTCACAAAGGCGGCCGTGCCAGCGGCGGCCGCAATGTCCGAACCCGATGTTTCCATGTCCCCCAGACCGGAGGCCGACGCGACGTCATGACTTCCCGCATCCTCATCGTGGAAGACGATCCTTCCATCCGCCTCGGACTCAAGCGCAGCCTGGAGTTCGAGGGCTTTACGATCGAGCTCGCGAAGGACGGCGAGGAGGCCATCCAGCGGGCCTTCGACAAGAAGCCCAACCTGATCGTCCTGGACCTCATGCTGCCGAAGGTCAACGGCTTCGAGGTCTGCCGCACGGTGCGGAAGTACGACAGCACGATCCCGATCGTGATCCTGTCCGCCAAGGGCGACGAGGGCGACAAGGTCCTCGGCCTGGAGCTGGGCGCCGACGACTACATCACCAAGCCGTTCTCCATTCGCGAGCTCACGGCGCGCATCAAGGCGGCACTGCGCCGACGCAAGGCGATGGAGGGCGAGGTCGAGTCCTTCGAGGAGAGCAACCTCAAGATCGACTTCAGCGGCCAGACGTTGCTCGTGGACGGAGAGCTGCGCGAGCTCTCGACGCGCGAGTTCAACCTGTTGCGGCACCTCATCCAGAACCGCGGGCGCGTGCTCTCCCGCGACCAGATCCTGAACAAGGTGTGGGGCTACGACTACGACGGCACACCGCGCACGATCGACAACTTCATCAACAAGCTGCGCCAGAAGATCGAGCACGACGCCCAGAACCCGAACTGGATCCTGACCGTACGCGGCAGCGGCTACAAGTTCCGGCCCGCGCCGGACTAGGGTCCGCTGGGGGTCCGGACGGGAGC
>JAUXCH010000376.1 GCA_030618975.1 Planctomycetia bacterium | reverse complement strand
TGGCGTCGGCGCATCGATCCACGAGCGCCCACACCGCGTACTCGGAGACCAGCGCCTCCGGATCCTCGTCCACCAGGTCCGGGTCGATACCCACGGCCTCGAGAAGAGGGGCCGTTCGAGCCCCTGCGGAGCGGAGGGCTCCCAGGAAGGGCTCGGCCTGGCTGGCTCGGATGAGGGGGATGCGGCCCATGGCCTCCGACTCGCAGCGGCTTGACGCGGCTGATGGCCGGGCATTGTCGCCCAATGACAGGGCCCGGGGGCAGGGTGACTGCGTAGGATCTCCTGACCAAGCCCGGCTCAGAGCGGGTGGACGGAGGGAGATGCCATGAAGTCGAGAGCGATCGTTCTGACGGCCATCCTGGCCCTGGTCCTGGGCCTCTACGGCGGCTCGCCTGCGAGCGCCGACGAGGGCAAGCCGCCCAGCGACGAGACCCTCCAGGCGCTCGAGTGGCGCAACATCGGTCCGTTCAACGGCGGCCGCGGGACCTCCGTGGTGGGGCACCCCACCGAGCCGTACACCTTCTACTTCGGCCACTCGTCGGGTGGGCTCTGGAAGACCGAGGATGCGGGCACCTACTGGACGCCGGTGGGCGAAGGTCAGTTCCGCTACGCCTCCGTGGGCGCCATCGCTCTCTGCGAGAAGAACCCCGACATCATGTACGTCGGCCTGGGCGAACCCCAGATGCGCCAGAGCGTCTCCTGGGGCGACGGGATGTACAAGACCGTCGACGGGGGGAAGACCTGGACGCACCTGGGTCTCGCCGAAGCCCGTCACATCGCCCGCGTGCGGATCCACCCGGACGATCCGAACCTCGTCTACGTGGCCTCCATGGGACACGCCTTCGGCCCGAACAAGGAGCGGGGCGTGTTCCGCACCAAGGACGGCGGCACGACCTGGGAGAAGGTCCTCTTCAAGAGCGAGAAGACGGGCTGCATCGACCTCGTCATGAACCCGTCGGACCCCAACGTGCTCTTCGCCGCCCTCTGGGAGTTCGAGCGCAAGGCGTGGGGCGCCAAGACGGCAGGTCCGGAAGGCGGCATCTGGCGGTCGGTCGACGGTGGCGACACCTGGGCCGAGATCACTCGGAACGAGGGTCTGCCTGAGGGCATGACGGGCCGCATCGGCATCACCATGTCGAAGGCCGACGCCAACCGTGTCTACGCGCTGGTCGACTCGGAGACCAAGCAGGGTCTCTATCGCTCGGACGACCTCGGCAAGACCTGGCGCTTCGTCTCCAACGACGCCAACATCACGGCCCGACCGTTCTACTTCTATCACCTCTACGCCAGCCCCCACGACGCGGACGACCTCTGGGCGCCGGCGAACAAGGTCTGGCACTCGCCCGATGGCGGCAAGACCTGGATCCTCGCGCCGGGTGTCAAGGACGACTTCCAGGACATCTGGATCTGCCCGAATGACCGGAACCGCATGATCGTGACCTGTGACGGCGGCACGCAGGTGACGATGACCGGCGGCAAGACCTGGTCCACGTTCGCGAACCAGAGCGGGGTGCAGTTCTACCGCGTCGACACTGACGACCAGTTCCCCTACAACCTCTACGGCAACGCTCAGGATCTGCTGGTCTACAAGGTTCCGAGCGCGTCGCGCTGGGGTGGCATCCCGCTGCACATGACCGAGTTCGTGGGCAACGGCGAAACGGGACGGGCGATTCCTCACCCCACCGATCCCGACATCGTGTACAGCCTCTCGACCGGAGCCAGCTACGGCGCGGCTTCGCTCTTTACGATCAACAACCTGAGAACCGGGCAGAACGAGGCGCGCTCGATCTGGCCGTTGACCCAGTTCGGCACGCCCGCAAGCGAGTTCAAGTACCGCTTCAACTGGCAGGCCCCCTTCCTCATCTCACCGCACGACCCCAAGACCATCTACATGGCCGGCAACGTGGTGTTCCGCTCCCGCGACGAAGGCATGACGTGGGACGTGATCAGCGGGGATCTTACGCACGATCTCAAGGACAAGATGAAGGTCGCGGGGTCGCCCTGGCTGCCGGAGTACTTCGGCCAGGAGACCTTCTCCACCATCCATCGCCTGGTCGAGTCGCCCCACGAGGAAGGGGTGTTGTGGGCGGGCAGCGACGACGGTCTGCTTCATCTGACCCGCAACGGCGGCGCGGACTGGATCGACGTCACGCCGCCGAAGCTTCCGGAGCTGTCGGGTATCTACGAGATCGAGGTCTCCCCGCACGACGCGGCCACCGCCTACATCGCCATCACGCGCTATCGCAAGGCGGACGACTACTCGCCATACCTGCTTCGCACGACGGACTACGGAAAGACCTGGACGCGCCTGGACACGTCCTTCCCCCAGGACGAGATCACGCGCACCATTCGCGAGGACCCCGTGCGAAAGGGCATGCTCTTCGTGGGAACCGAGACCGGCATCTACGTCTCGATCGACGACGGGAAGGCGTGGCGGCGACTGAACCTGAACATGCCCCCCTTGCCGGTGCAGGACATCGAGGTGAAGGGTGCGGACCTGATCGTCGCGACCCACGGCCGCGGCTTCTGGATCCTCGACGACATCAGCCCTCTTCGGCAGTACACCCCGGATCTCGCCCGGAAGACCGCGCACCTCTTCACGCCCGAGGCGCACACCCGCTTCGGCTACAACTGGTGGATGGACTACGGTGGTGGCCCCACCTCGGACAAGAAGTACTACTTCGTACGGAACGCCGAGCCCGGCTACACCTTCTACGAGCGGGGGGTGGTGAACGGTGAGAAGAAGCGCGAGTTCCTCGATGCCGGTGATGCGCGTCCGCTCGGTGTGCTCTTCTACTACCTGCTGAGCGAAAAGGCCGGTGTGGTGACCCTGTCGATCCTCGACGAAGCGGGCAACGAGATCCGCACCTTCGGGAAGGACGAGATCGCCACGGAGCGCTTCGGTGCGATCGAAGGGCGCGAGTACGCGGGTAGCCAGGACACCGGGCAGCCCACGGCCGGCGTCGGCAAGGGACTGAACCGTTTCATCTGGGACATGCGGTATCCGATAGTCTCCGCCATTCCCGGGCTCCCCCCCGTGGCCATCAACCCCATCGCCAAGCCCGGTACGTACCAGGTGCGCCTGACGGTCGACGGCCAATCGCAGACTCGAACGTTCGAGCTGAGGATCAACCCGAACGAGAAGTACAGCCGCAAGGAGACGGACGAGAAGGGGGAGGCCTGGATGGCGCTCTACGCCAAGGCCGAGGAGGGTGCCCAGGCCGTGATCAGTGCGCGTGCGGCGAAGGAGAAGGTCGCAGGTGCGATCGAAGCGGCCAAGGCCGGGAACATGGAGGAGGGCAAGCTGAAGGCCCTGGAGGCCCAGGGCGCGGAGATCGTCGAGCTGTGCACCGAGATCGAGGGCAGCCTGGTGGCGACCGGCAAGACCCTGGTCCAGATCATCAGCGAGCCGTCCAGGCCCCTCGCCCAGCTGACCACGCTGCACAACATCATGGAGACGAGCGAAGGTCCGCCGAACCAGCCCTGGCGTGTAATCTTCGCCGACGTGTCGGCCCAGATGGACGCGAGAATCGCAGCGTTCCAGGAGAAACTGGGCCCGGCGATGGCGCGGCTCGACGAACTGGCCCCGGCGCGTTAGCCGAACGGGTTCACCGAGAGAGTTGATTGAGCATGAGCGCTTCCCGCTGGAACCGCAAGCTCCACCGATGGGGGGCGATCCTGATCGCCCTCCCGCTTCTCGTCGTGATCGGGTCGGGTGTCCTGCTCCAGCTCAAGCAGGAGTCGGACTGGATCCAGCCGCCGACGCGCAGGGGGACGGGCGATGCCCCGGAAGTCGGCTTCGACGCGATCCTCGCCGCCGCCCGCACGGTGCCGGAGGCGAGGGTGTGGACCTGGGACGACGTGGACCGTCTCGACGTCCGGCCGTCCAAGGGCGTGGTCAAGGTCCGCGCCCGGAGCGGATGGGAGGTGCAGGTCGATGCGAAGACCGGTGAGGTGCTCCAGGCCGCCGTGCGCCGCTCGGACCTCATCGAGTCGCTCCATGACGGGTCCTTCTTCCACGAGAAGGTGAAGCTCTGGATCTTCCTGCCCGCCGGGCTGATCCTGGCGGGCCTGTGGGGCACGGGGATCTACCTGTTCTTCCTCCCGCTGTGGAAGCGGCGCACGGGACGTGTCCGCAAGACCCAACTGGCGGAGGCGAGAGTACGCACGGTACCCGCCACCGTGGAGGCGGAGCGCGTGGGGGCATGAGCAAGCTTCCGAACTGGGGCTTCGCCCTGGCGGTTGCCGTTTCCCTGAGCGCCTGCGGAGAGCGCGGCACGGAGGCCGTTCCCGTCATCTCACGGGTGGCCTTCGGGTCGTGCGCCTTCCAGTGGGAGGCCCAGCCTATCTGGAAGGCCGTCGAGGCGGCCGAGCCGGACCTCTACGTGTCGCTGGGCGACGCGATCTACGGCGACTTCGACGGCGAGGTGACCTTCGACGTCACGGAGGCTTCACTACGTGCGGAGTGGGCGAAGCTGGGCGCGAACCCAGACTGGCAGCACCTCGTGGCCCACGTCCCTGTGGTGGCCACGTGGGACAACCACGACTACGGCCACCACAGCGCCGGCGCGGAGTTCCCCCTGAAGGAGGTGTCGAAGACCCTCTTCCTCGACTTCTTCGGCGAGCCGCCCGACTCGGTGCGACGTCGGCGCCCGGGGATCTACGACGCAACGGTCTTCGGGCCTCCCGGACGGCGCGTCGAGGTGATCCTGCTCGACACGCGCACCTTCAAGAGCCCGCCCCGCCTGGCGGAGCGCCGCGAAGGTGCGAAGGGCAGCCTCGGCAAGTTCGCCCCGAACGACGACCCCGAGTCCACCCTGCTGGGAGAGGCCCAGTGGGCGTGGCTCGAGGCGCGGCTCCGCGGGCCGGCCGAGGTGCGCCTCGTCGCGTCAAGCGGGCAGGTGGTCGCGAATGAGAAGGGCATGGACGAGTGGGGAAACTACCCCCGCGAACGGCAGCGGCTGTTCGACCTTCTTGCGAAGACGCGGGCCGCCGGCGTCGTCTTGCTGTCGGGCAACGCCCACTTCGCCGAAGTCTCGCGCACCGACGAGGGGCCGTACCCGCTCATCGACTTCACGTCGAGCGGGCTCACACATGTGAACGAGGTCTACCCACACGCACCGAACCGGTTCCGGGTGGCCGGGCCGTTTGTCGCGCTCAACTTCGGGCTGGTCGAGATCGACTGGGAGGCGAGCGAGGGGCCTGTCGTCAAGTTGGCGGCGATCGGCGTCGATGGACGGATAGGGTTCGAGCACTCGATGCCGTTGGCCTCGCTGGTCTCGCCCCCGAACTCGGAGAGCCTCCCGCGGTGAGCACGCGAATCTGGATCCTCCTCTGCCTGGCCCTGCTCGCCCTTCTCGCGTGCGCGGCGCCGGCCCGCGCCGAGGATGGCGAGGCGGAGCCGAAGCGCGATCCCGGGTTCGCCGGACTGAGCAGCGTGCCGAGCCAGATCGCCGAGGACCAGGCGCCATGAGGTTAGCTGAACATGCAGGTTTAAATGTAGCCCAGGTCAAACTTACGAGCGCTTCAAATAAAGATGTTTTGCT
>JAUXCH010000698.1 GCA_030618975.1 Planctomycetia bacterium | reverse complement strand
GAGCCAGGCGGCGAGGACATCGGGGTGCAGAGGGTCCACCGGCCGGCTGGTGGACGATTGGAGGTGGCATCGCCCGGTCGACTCTGCCTGACGTCAACCACAGAGTCGATGCACAAGTGCAATCGTCGTCGCCCGGTGGACAACGCCCCACTTCCCGATGCGGGTGGGCGGGTGGGAACGGCCGGCTGGACGCTCCGACATTCTGCTTCGTTCCTGGAGGGGGGCGGCGAACGTTCGCCTCCCCCCCAGGGGGGAGCGGCGGACGTTCGCCTCCCCTTTGGGGGGGAGTGCGAGGGGGGCGGCGAACGTTCGCCTCCCCCTTTAGGGGGAAGCGGAGGCTGTCCTGCCGCTGCCCTGCCGGCGCCCTGGCATGTCCGTTGTTCGTGCTATGTTCGTGCATCGGTGGGCCCCTCGAAGGGGGCCTCGAACGCACAAGGGCAAGACGCATGGAATCGCTCTCGAACGCACGCCGGGATCTCGCAGCCGTCGACCTCGTCCAGGGCCTCACCGTCGGGGAGGTCGAAACCCGACTCCTGATCGGCCTCCGCCTCCACGACACCGGGCAACGGATCCTGGCCTTCTACCTGGCCGAAGTCGCCGACCGCGGCCTCCACCAGGCGACGGGGCACAGCAGCGCGGCCTGGTTCGCCGAGGACCGGCTCGGCCTCGACCGCCGGCGCGCTCGCGAGCTGATCGCCGTGGGGCGGAAACTTCTGGAGCTGCCCGCCATCGACCGGGCCTTCTGCAAGCAGCGGCTCGGGTGGTCCAAGGTCCTGCACGTGGTGAAGGTGGCCACTCCCGACCACGAAGAGGCCTGGCTCGAGCGCGCGCTCGGGCTCACCGTCCGGCAGCTGGAGCTGGAGGTGCGTCTCGCGAGGCCTGGCGGCGCGCCGCGAAAGCCCGGCGACCGCAAGGGACTTCCCGAGATCCGCTTCACGGTCCACGCCAGCGTCTCGGCCCTCACGCATCAGAAGCTCGACCTCGCCAAGCAGAAGCTCGGCGCCGAGCGCGGCCACCCCGTAACCGACGCCGAGTGTCTCGACGTGCTGGCCGAGATCTTCCTCAACCTCGAGGAGGACGGCACGGTCCCGGGACGGACGCGGGTCGACTCCTCGCTCTACCGCATCGTCCTTCGCCCGGACGACGCCGACGGGCCTGACGGCGGGCCCGGCGCCGGGCCCGACGACGAGCCCAACGGCGAGCCCGGCGGCAAGCCCGTCTGGGAGGGCGGCGGTCGCTTCCTCGTCGACACCGAGCTGGGGCCCGTCCCGCTCGGTTCGGTCGTGGGAGATACGACCGGGGCAGATGCCAGCCGAGGAGATGCGACTGGAGGAGGAGAAGGGACGGCCCCTTGCGCCGTGAGCGCCTGCATCCTCTGTGACGCGGAAGTGGTGTACGACGGCGACGGAAACGGAGACGGAGCGGAAGGGGGCGAGGGAGGGGACATCGACCGGAAGACCCCGCCCGCGCTGCGGCGGCGTGTCCTCGCCCGAGACGGCCATTGCTGCCGCTGCTGCGGTTCGCGGTACCAGGTGACGGTGCACCACATCCGCTTTCGCTCGCGAGGTGGCCGGACGTGGAGCGTGAACCTCATCTGCCTGTGCACTTCATGCCACGCCCTGGTGCACAAGGGACTTCTCGTGTTGGAGGGCGAGGACGCGGCGCGCGTCGTCTTCACGGATGCGGAAGGACGGCGACTCAACGATCCGGGCGGGGTGGTGGATCCTGCCGTACTCCTCGCGTTGGCGGAGCCCCGTGGGGCCGGGGGCCTGGAGGAGCCTCCCGAACCGAGTCCGGCACGTGCCACTCTCGAAACGGTGCCCGATGCGATCGACGGCGCGTGGTGGCGTCGGCACGCGGCGTTGATCCATCTGCACAGCGGCAAGGGACTCGAGTTCCGGGAGGGGCGGCCCCTTCCCGAAAGTGAGGCCCCTCCCGGCCTCGAAGCCTCACCCGCCCCCGAAGTGGCGCGCGGGGAGATCCCGTTCGAGAAGGCCTTCACGGGGATCGTCGGGCAGGCGGCCCTGCTGCGCCGGATCGAGACGGCGGCGGAGGGAAGCCGTGCCCGGGGACGCAGCTTCCCGCACACGCTCTTCGTGGGGCCGTCCGGCACGGGCAAGACGACGTTGGCGCGGGGCCTGGCCGCCTCCTGCGGCGCACGCCTGGTCCGGACGTCGGGTCCCCTCCTCCAGGACACCCACGCCCTGATCCGTCTGCTCGCGGATCTTCACGAGCACGACATGCTGTTCGTCGACGAGATCCACTCGGTCCCGCGTCGGGTGCTGGAGGCCCTGTACGAGGCCATGGCCGAAAGGCAGGTGAGTCTCACGTTCCACGCCGGCGCGCGCTCGCGAAACACCCGTTTCGACTTGCCCTCCTTCACCCTGCTGGCGGCCATCGACGAGGACGCGGGCCAGCAGACGGTAAGCCTGTCGGGCATCACGGCCGGCGGCGGCGAGAGCCAGGTATTGACCGTCACGGCGGTCAGCAGCGACACGGCGGTGATCCCCGATCCCGCGGTCAGCTATACGTCGGCCCAGACGACCGGTTCGCTGGCCTACACGCCGGTGGCCGACGCCAGCGGCACGGCCACGATTACGGTCACGGTGACCGACGCGGGCGGGGCCTCGACCAGCGAGACGTTTGTGATCGCCGTCAGCGATGTCAACGATCCTCCCACACTGGATGCGATCAGCGACCCGGCGGCGATCGACGAGGACGCGGGCCAACAGACGGTGAGCCTGTCCGGCATCACGGCCGGGAGCGGCGAGAGCCAGGTATTGACCGTCACGGCGGTCAGCAACGACACGGCGTTGATCCCGAATCCGACGGTCAGCTACACGTCGGCCCAGACGACCGGTTCGCTGGCCTACACGCCGGTGGCCGACGCCAGCGGCACGGCCACGATCACGGTCACGGTGACCGACGCGGGCCTGGACGGTATTGCCGGCAACGGGGACGACGGCAGTTTCTCGCAGACATTCGATGTGACGGTCGACGCGGTCAACGATCTGCCCACGCTGGACGCGATCAGCGACCCGGCGGCGATCGACGAGGACGAGAGCCAACAGACGGTCAGCCTGTCGGGCATCACGGCTGGCAGCGGCGAGAGCCAGGCCCTGACCGTCACGGCCGAGAGCAGCGACACGGCGTTGATCTCGAACCCGACGGTCAGCTATACGTCGG
>JAUXCH010000241.1 GCA_030618975.1 Planctomycetia bacterium | reverse complement strand
CCTCGTAAGACGTCGAGGCCGGGGATCGGGACCCACCGACTCGCATCTCGCAGATCGTCCCGGGCAGGCGCACTTTGGCACGGCGTTTGCTGGACATACCCTGCATTCCTGGAGGTCACGACATGAAAGGCAAGATCTACACGCCTGACGAGGCCAACCGCATGCTGCCCCTCGTCTCCCGGATTGCCGACGACATCGTGGCCACGTATGCCAAGGTCCACCAAGCACTTCGGGAACTCGAGGTAGCGCGGGCGAAGCACGAGGAGGCGTCCGCCTCGGGCGCGAATGCGTCCGAACGCGAGGACGCGCACCCGTCGCCGCTCACGCGCCTCGACGCCGAGGTGGCCCGGCTCCTGGACGTCTTCCAGGGCCTCGTGGAAGAGATCGAGGCCCTCGGCGGCACGGTCAAGGACTACGAACGCGGATGCGTCGACTTCTACGGCGAGGTCGACGGCGAGATCGTCTACCTGTGCTGGCAGCGGGGCGAGGACAGCATCGCCCACTGGCACGCGCTCGACGAGGGCTACGCCCACCGCCACCAGCTCGAGGTCCCGTACGCAGCCTAGGCCGGATGCCCCTACCCCACCGGGTCGGGCCTCTGCGCCTCCCGGGAGCCCGGGGCGACCCACGACGTCGTCCCCGGGCCCCGGCCCCCGGTCCCACCCTCGCACTTGAGGGGGGGCGCGCCGGGCACAGGTCTATACTCTCCCGCCGCACATTCGGCGCCCACGGTACGTTTCGGGCGTCCGGCGCGAGGGAGGTGTCCCCTGGACGAGCTGCTGAGTCCCGTCAACCTCGAGTGGCGTGAGAGGGCGCGCGCGGTCGCCGACCGCACGGTGCGGCCGCTCGCCGCGCACTACGACCGGGTGCAGGAGTACCCGTGGGAGATCAAGAAGGAGCTCTGCGACGCCGGCCTCATGGGCATCTGGGTCCCGGAGGAGTTCGGAGGCGCCGGCGCCGGCGTGCTCAACCTCTGCATCGTCGTCGAGGAGCTGTCCCGCGCCTGCGGCGGCGTCGGCGTCCTCTACGCCGTGAACGCGCTCGGCTCCTTTCCCATCCTGGTCGCCGGGACGGACGAGCAGAAGCAGCGCTTCCTCCCGTCCGTCACCTCCGGCGAAAAGCTCATCGCGTTCGGGCTCTCCGAGCGCGACGCGGGCAGTGACGCCGGCGGCATGACGACGACCGCGCGCGAGGACGGCGACGCCTACGTCATCGACGGCGCGAAGAAATGGACCACGAACGGCGGCGCCGCTGACCTCTACACCGTCTTCGCCGTCACCGACCCCAACTCCCGGAGCCGCCGGCTCTCCGCGCTCATCGTGGAGAAGGGCGACCCCGGCTTCGAGTTCGGCCGCGTCGAGGACAAGATGGGCATCCGCTGCGTGCCCGTCGTGGAGCTCAACTTCGACGGCTGCCGCGTGCCGAAGGACCGCCTGCTCGGCGGCCGCCCCGGCATGGGGTTCAAGCACGCGATGATGACGCTCGACCGCGCCCGTCCCGGCGTGGCGGCGCAGGCCGTCGGCCTGGCCCAGGGCGCCCTGGACTACGCGCTCGCGTACACCACCCGTCGCAAGCAGTTCGGGCAGACCCTGACCGGCTTCCAGATGATCCAGCAGATGCTGGCGGACATGGCCACCAAGGTCGAGGCGGCACGGCAACTCGTCTACGCCTCCGCGCGCATGATCGACGCAGGCGCCAGGGACATCACGAGCGGCGCCGCGAAGGCGAAGCTGTTCGCGACGAACGTGGCCATGGAGGTCACGACGAATGCCGTCCAGCTCTTCGGCGGATACGGCTACATGCGCGACTATCCCGTCGAGAAGTTCATGCGCGACGCCAAGATCACCCAGATCTACGAAGGCACGAACCAGATCCAGACCCTCGTGATCGCGCGGAATCTCATCAAGAAGGCGTCGCAACTGGATCACCTGGCCGAGTACATGCCGCTTCCCGACCACGAGAACACCCTCGCAAACCGCGCGGAAGCCAAGCCGACCGCCTGACCCCCGCGGGTCGGGCCCCCCCATCGAACGACGCCGCGAGGCGCCGCCGTCCCTGCCGACCGACGCCGCGGGGCGTCGAACGGAGTGCTGCCATGGAACCGCAAGTCCGTACCGAGGCCCGTGACGGTCTCGACCCGGCCCTGATCCGCAAGGTCAAGCTCGGGCTCATCGCGCTCGGCGTCATCGGCGTCGCCGTGCTCGTGTACTTCATCGTGCGCGACTTCCAGCAGGTCGAGGTCGGAAAGCGCTGGGACGAGTTCACGAGGATCCAGGACCGCTACGCTCTCACCGTCCAGTCGCAGGATCCGCTCTTCGAGGGCGGCCCCGACACCCTGTACTTCCAGCGCCGCGCCGACCTCATCACCGAGCTCGAAGCGTTCCTCCCCCGGGCCGAGAGCGGCGACGATGCGCTCGG
Source organism: Planctomycetia bacterium (assembly GCA_030618975.1). Classification (GTDB taxonomy): domain Bacteria; phylum Planctomycetota; class PLA2; order PLA2; family JAEUHO01; genus JAUXCH01. The sequence goes on along the minus strand of JAUXCH010000241.1, from coordinate 4,821 downwards.
ACCGCAGGTGCACTGGCTGATCGCAAAGCTCGCGGCCGACCAGGTCGTCTCCCAGAAGGACGAGCTCGACGTGCAGAAGCGCGCCGTCCTGTGGGAGAAGGCGCGGACGCACATGCAGGCCATCGTCGATCGCTACCCGGACTTCCAGACGAACTGGACGATGTTCGCACCCACGAGCCACACCAGCCTGACACGCGCGTTCCTGGCGACCATCGCGTCGAACGTGAAGTGGGAGAAGAAGTACCTGCCGCGTCCCAAGGATCCCGCCGCGGACCCCGTCGTCGTCGTTCGCACGGAACGCGGCGACCTCCGCATGCGGCTCTACCGCGAGGACGCGAAGGCGATCACCGACCTGTTCCTCGAGCGCGCCGCTCGCGGTGACTACGACGGCACCGCGTTCTACGCGAAGAACGACCGCAAGCGCGGCGGCGCGCCGCTCGACGTCTCCGCCCGCGCCGGCCATCCCGCGACGCGCGACGCGAAGCCGTTCGATCGTGAGGGGGCCCAGGCCTTCGCGAAGGAGGAGTACGCCGACCTCCTGCCCGCCGAGACCCGCTACCTGGTCCCGGCCGATCGCGGCGTCGTCCTCGCCTGGCACGACCCGGCTACGATCTACGACGGGCCGCAGGCGTTCGTCGTCGTGCAGCAACGGTCGCCGCTGCTCGACTACGACTACTCCCCCATCGGAAAGCTCGTCGACGAGGCGTCCCTCGCGACCCTCGATCGCATCTTCGCCGGAGACACCTGGCGCGACGACGTGACGTCCGCCATGCCGCCCGACGGCGAGCGCGACGTCGCCGACTTCCTCCAGGTCCCGGTCAAGATCGTCAAGGTCCTGGTCTACGAGGGAGGCACCCTCGTCCCGGCCGAGGCCCCGGCGCCGACGAAGGCGACCGTCGAGGCGGACGAGGCCACGCTCGACGGGCTGAAGCCCGACGCGTACGTCACCGAACCGCCCGTACGCCCGGCTCCCCCTCCTCCGGCGCCTCCGGAAGAGGCTCCGGACGCACCCGAGCCGTCGGATGACGTCGAGCAGCCCGAGGCTCCCGGGAACGACGAGGCACCCGGGGACGAGCCCGGAGCCGAGGACGACGGGTAGCGGATCCGGTTGGCCGATCCACCACCCCGATCCAGCTTCACTGAAAGTTCGTGCGTTGTAAGGTTCCCTAGGCCTGGACGATCTCGAGAATCCGGTCGAGCTCGTCCGGGCCGTGGTACGCGATCTCCACGACGCCGCCCTTGCCCTTCGGCTTGAGACGGACGTCCGTCGCCAGCGCGCGGCGCAGCCGGTCCTCGAGATCGCGGATGTAGGGGTCCTCGGGGCGCACCTTGCGACGCCCCACCGTCCGCCCGGTCCGCGCCCGCCGCTCCACCTCGCGGACCGACCAGCCACCCTCCATCGCCTGCCGGGCCAGCTCGATCCGCCGGCCGTCGCCCTTCGCCTGGAGGACGGCGCGCGCGTGGGCGCCGCTCAGCCGGCCCTCCTCCACCCACTGCTGCACGTCGACGGGCAGGTCCTGGAGACGAAGCAGGTTCGCGATCGTCGTCCGCGCCTTGCCGACGCTGGCGGCCACGTCCTCCTGGGTCAGCGAGAAGTTGCGCATCATCGCGCTCAGGCCCCGGGACTTCTCCATCGCGTTGAGGTCCTCGCGCTGGAGGTTCTCCACCAGGGCGAGGGTCTGCATCTCCTCGTCGGAGGCCTTGCGCACGAGCGCGGGAATCCGGTCGAGCCCGAGAGACCGGGCGGCCCGGTATCGGCGCTCGCCCGCGATCAGCTCGAAGCCCCGCCCCACGGGACGCAGCACGACCGGCTGCAGCATGCCGTGCTCCCGGATGGAGGCGGAGAGCTCCTCGAGCCCCTCCTCGTCGAAGACCCGCCTCGGTTGGAAGGGATTGGCCCGGATGTCGGTCAGGAGGACCAGCCGCACCGCGCTTCCGCCTTCCGGCGCGCCGTGGGGCCGGCCGTCCCCGCCGACCTCGTCCTTCGGCATCCGATCGGTCGCAGGCGGCCCACCCTCCCCTTCGGTCCGGTTCAGGAGGTTGCCCAGTCCACGGCCCAGTCGCTTCGCTCGCACGCTCACACCTCCACGGGGACGGACCCCAACCTGTCGGCGACCACTCGGAGCCCCGATAGCCCCCCGTGGCCCCCGTACTCCCAGTTCGGTCCAAACATCCCGCACCTGTGCGCGAACCCGTCCACACCGTGTGTTCCCCGGGGAACATCGCGGCGCAACGTTCCCCGGGGAACATTGCCCGCCGATCCCCGGGGCACCGTGCGTACCATGCCGGGACTCCTGGAGGCCGGCATGATCGCCCATGCCATCGACACTGTTCGCCGTACCTTGCGAGGCCCGTCCCTGTGGGTCCTGGCGGGCCTGGGGCTCGCCGCGGGCTGGAGTGCGGCCGCGCTTGCGATCCTGGCCCTGGGACGCGGTCATGCGCAGGCGACGGGCATCGTGGTCGAGACCTCCCGGGCCTTCGCGGTGCTCGCCGTGCTGTTCGTCCTGGCCCGGACCCTCGAACAGGACCGGCGCTCCCAGTTGACGACGGCGCTCGACTGCACGCGACCCGGAAGGCTCGGACGGCTCGCTGGACGGTGGGGGGGCGCCGTCCTGGTCGGCCTCGGCCTCGGCGCGCTCCTCCAGGCCGGCCTCGGCGCCACGGCAGGGCTGGGCTGGGGTACTTGGCTATCCTTGTATTCTACAACCATTTTGGTGGTGCTGCTGGGAGCGGGGTGGGGGCTCCTGCTGGCGGGTTTCTTCCCGGGTGGGGGGGTCGTGCTGGCCGGGTTGTCGGCCTGGTTCCTGGGCCACCTGCCCTGGGGCGAGGCCGGACTCCTGGAGGGCCCGGTCGGGCGCGCGATGGCCGCCCTCCTGCCCGGTCCCCGCACGCTCGAGGCGGCCCCGTCGGCCCTGGCAGCAGCAGCCGGCCTGCTGTTGCTCGCCCTGGCCCTGCAGGCCCGACCGACCCGGGCCTGAATCCACTCTCCCCCGGCGGCCCCGGGGCGGCATACTTGCCTGGGGCGAGGCCGCGCAGCAGGAGGTACGAGGACGTGCGCTACGGGATCTTCGGCGACGTCCATTCGAACTTGCAGGCGCTACGCGCCGTCGTCGAGGCCCTAGAGGCCGAACGCCTGGACGGCCTGCTCTGCCTGGGCGACCTGGTCGGCTACGGTGCGGACCCCGGGCCCTGCCTGGAGATCGTGCGCGAGCTGGATCCGTACCTGGTCGGCGGGAACCACGACTGGGGGGTGGCGGGCCGGCTCAGCCTCACCTACTTCAATCCCGTGGCACGAACCGCCATCGAGTGGACCCGGGAGGCCCTCCCGGCCGAGGCGGTGGCGTGGCTGGGCTCCCTGGACGTCACGGGGATGGCCGGCGAGCACATCGTCCTGGCCCACTCCACGGTGCACGACCCGCACCTCTTCGAGTACCTCGTCACGCCGTACGACGCCTACCTCTCCTTCCGACACCTCACGACGGACCTCGCGTTCGTGGGGCACAGCCACGTTCCCGCCACCTTCTTCGACGGCAATCCCGTCACCCCCGTCTACGAGACGGAGGTGGATCTGGCCGGGCGACGGGCGATCGCCAACGTCGGCAGCGTCGGGCAACCCCGCGACGGGAACCCCAACGCGGCCTTCGGCGTCTACGACGAGGAGACCGGGCGTCTGACCCTCCACCGCGTCGCCTACGACGTCGAGCGGGCCGCCGCCCGGATCCGCAAGGCCGGATTGCCGGAGATCCTGGCCGATCGCCTGCACCTGGGGCGGTAGGCCCCGGATCCGGGCCAACGAGACGTCGGGCCCGGCGTAAGATGCGACGTTCGGCGCCCGTCCAAGGGGGCGGCGCTGCCGCCCCCCGGCCCACCAGGTGGGGACACGCGCACGTGACAGACCCAGAGGAGAGACGCATGCACCTACCGATTCGGGCCCGCCGGGTCCTGACCACGCTGCTCGTCGGCGCGGCCTTCCTGTTCGTCGCGACGGCCGCGCGCGCCGACGACACGGACGACGACGCCGCGAAGACCAAGACGAAGACCGGCACCTTCCGCATCGTGGGGACGAAGGACGGGACGAAGACCGTGCGGCTCGTGATGGGCAAGGACGGCGAGATCGTCCTCGCACCCGAGCCCACCGACGCCGCCGAGGCCGAGGGCTCGAAGGGACGCATGCGCGTGGTCCTCCGCAAGGGCGGCGAGGACGGCGAGATGCGGGTCCTCGAGATGAAGGACGGGAAGTGGGTCCGCAGCGACGCGCCCGTCCACGTCAAGAGCAAGGTGGTCGTGCGCCGAGCACCAGGCGGGGCCGTCGGCTTCGCCGTCGCCGGTACGGGCCGCAACCCGATGTCGACCGTGTTGAAGTGGCTGATGACCGAGGGGACGAGCGGCCACGTCGCGGGCGACCCGCTGAACGCCTGGTTCGAGGGCGGCGCCGACGTGCCGATGGCGGGGCTCCGCAACGCGCTGAAGGCCGACGGTTGGACCGCCGCGAGCCTCAAGACCTGGTTCGTCAAGCACCTGGTCGGCGCGATGACCACGATGCACGCGTCGCCTCCGCCTCCGCGCGCCATGCACGGGATGCCGGGGACGCGCGGGACGCCAGGGATGCACGGGATGCGCGGGCGCGCCCCCTCGCGCGGCCACTGGTTCGGGATCGGACGCGGGCACGGCCGCTGTGGCACGTGCGGCTGCGACTGCGCATCCGGCGCGCGCCGACACGGTCGCGGACACGCGACCCGGCACGGCCGCCGCGACGGGCGCGGACACGGCCGACCGGCGTGGCATCGCGGATGCGACGGACGCCCCGGATGCGATTGCGGG
>JAUXCH010000843.1 GCA_030618975.1 Planctomycetia bacterium | reverse complement strand
TACACACCGTGCGGGGGCACTTGCAGGAGGCGTGGTGCAGTCTCCCGTCCTTCGACGAGGATCCGGAAGCCAAGCGGAGCCGCGATCCCGTGGCGCCGGCTGTCCGATCCGGTGTCGCAAGGCCAAGGGCGCAGCGGCAAGTCTTCGACGGATCTCGATCGACGGTCACCCATGAGTCGCGAACGCCGCTCTCTGAACAGGCGAGGAGATCGGTCCACACGCAGCACCCGCACAGCGGACGACCGGCCGCGTCACCCGATCCGGAAGCCGAATCCGGACGTTCAACGGGGCCAGGAGGCGCCTTGGCGGCTCCTGGCCCCGCAGCGGTCCGCCGGGTGGGCTTCGACGTCTCAGTGCCGATCTGGCGACCTGCTCCGTCCCGCTGCCCAGGGTCAGACCTGCAGGAACGACCTGCAGGTCTGACTTGCGGGAACGGAGGCTGGGGAGGCTACGGGTATGCCGCCGTGGGGAGCACGACGTTCGTGTAGGGCGCCGTGGGCACCCCGGTGTTGAGGTCCACCCCGCCGACGGCGGTCGCCATCTCCGCGATGGTTGCCATGATCGACCCCACCCTCGTGAGCCTGGGAACGCCAACTGCGCAGGCACCGAACGTCTCGTTGTTCGCCTGGTCCTTCCCGTGGACCACAAGCAGGTAGACGCGGCCGTTCTGCTGGATCGCACGTTCCGCCCTGAGCAGGACCTGGCCTCCCGCCAGGAACACCACGTCCGGACTGAAGGGCGGGCCCGCATCCGCCTCGTCGCTGTAGACCGTGAGGGTCGCCGCGACGTTCGGATCGCAGTCGTCGTGCACGGGCTTCGTCGGCAGGCCGGGCAGGATCAGGGCGCCGCGCGGCGGAAACAGGATGCGGCGGCTGACCGTGCACGTGACGGTGGGCGCCACGTTGTCCTCGACGGTGATGTCCCGGAAGCAGTCCGCGGAGCTCCCGTCATTGCCCTGGATCACCCCCCGCCACTCGGTGGTTCCGAGGGGGTAGGACCGGGTGTCGGTCCCGTTGATGACGCCACTGCCCGACGTGGTGAACGGCACCGTCACGGTGGGCGTGGTGGACCCGTTGAGGAAGACGAAGAACGTACCGCTGTTTATCTGCGGATCGGTGATCACGAAGTGCGTCGTCACCTGAGCCGAGTTGTTGCCCGTGCACTGCACGGTGGTGTCCGCGTCGCAGGTCAGGTCGAGCTCGTTCGCCTGGTCGCACGTGGCGGTGAGCGCAACCTGGAACGGGGCGTGGGACGCCGCCGTCCCCGAGTTCGATCCGTTCGGGTTCCCGGAGCCGTCATCGCCGCATCCCGCGTTCGTGTGGATGCCGACGGAGTCTCCGGTCGAGGTGTGGATGATGGGACTCCCCGAATCCGCGAAGTAGGTGTCGACCTGGTACCTGTGTACGTCGCCCGCGCCCGACACGTAGGGGCCGTGGTGGGTGTGTTGGGCGGTGTTGAGCGTCTTGTCCGCCGTCGAGGCCGGGATCGATCCGAAACCCGTGATGCGGATGTCATCCGCGACCGCGGGTGTCGCAGTCGACACCGTGAACCACGTGCCCTGGACGTAGCTCGGGCCGAGGTACGTCTGCGCGTTCGGACCGAGGCGGAAGACGGCCCAGTCGTTCGGGCGTGAGGGGTTCACCTGCGCCCACAGCAGCGTGCCCGCCACGAGGACGTACTGATCGTCGACGGACGCCCGCACGAAGGCGCCCGTGGCCGTGGAGACCGGGACGTCGAACTCGACGACGTAGGGGAAGGCCGTGTTCTGGTCCACGCAGTGTCCGGCGGTCACGACGCAGTCGTCGGGGCCGGCCAACCACGCGGTGCACCAGGGCTTCACGTTGGTGCCGCCGCCCGGGTCGTACATGAACCGGCCGACCCTCTTGTCGGTCGAGTGTGCCCGGTCGTCGGTGTCGCCGCAGATCGACTCGGTGGCGGTGCCCGACGCCGGCGCGCTGCCGGAATCGGGTTCGGGGAGGCCCTGCAGGGCTCCCGCGAGCTCGTAGCTGCCCGTGGAGCCGGGGGCGAGGGTGAGGTACACGAAGACCTCGTCTCCAGGGAGATAGGCGGACGTGTTCTGCCACAGCCGCGCGGCGTCGGCCGTCATCACGTGCGTCTCTCCACTGATCGGGGAGTAGACGTCGACCGAGTCGTCCGGCCCGAGGGTGACGGAGGTGAAGACGAGGCGGAGGGAGAGCGCCCCCGTTGCTCGAACGACGTGCTGGTCCACGCGCTGGACACCAAGAGTGTCGTTCGCCTGCGGTCCCGTCGCGTAGACGTGATCGACCCACGCGGGGCCGCCGGCGTACGGATGAGCGTCCGCCTCGGCGAGGGCGGTGCCTCCGCACACGAGCAAGGCCACGACGACGACTAGACCTACGACCTGGAATC
>JAUXCH010000985.1 GCA_030618975.1 Planctomycetia bacterium | reverse complement strand
GCGCCGACGACGGCGACTGGCAGGCCCTCGAGCGGTCCCGACGTCCGAGCGACGAGCACGTGCTCCGCGTGTGGGTGCAGGCGTTCCCAACGAACGGGCGGAGGGGGGCGTACGGGTTCGTCGCACTCCGCTTCCACAACCCGTACCCCGAGCCCAAGCAGGTCCACGCGCGGATCGTGGAGAGCCAGGGCGATCTCCGCCAGTCCTACGGACGCTCGCTGACGCTCGAGCCGGAGTCCGTGACGCGGATCCACGTGCCGTTGCCGGGCAGGGGGGGCTGGGCGCAACTGAAGCTCGACGGTCCGGGATGGCGGGGGGGGAGCCGGACCGTACGCACGGGATCCGGCACCGGGTCGTTCGCCGTGCTCGGCGTCTTCTCCGAGTCGCGCACGCCGCGGAACGTGAGGTGGCAGGAGAAGATGGACGCGGCGGTCCACCAGCTCGGGGGCCCGCGGGGAGGGGGCGGCGCGAAGGCGAAGGTGCAGTGGTGCGACGTTCCTTCGCTGCCCGCCGACTGGCGCCTCCTCTCCGGCTTCGACGTGGTGATCGTGAACGCCGATCCCGCCGACCTCGAGGCGGCGCAGCAGGACGCGCTGGCCCGCTACGTCGCCGCCGGCGGCCACCTCGTCCTCACCGGGATCGCCGGAACTCCGGAGGGGCCCTTGGGGCGCATGCTGGAGAGCCTCCACGTTCCCGTGCCGGCCGCGCGCGAGCTCCACGGACGGCACGGCTTCGGCCGCTGGCTCGCGCTGCGGGACGAGAACCCGACACGCGCGAAGATCGACGTGGAGGACTGGCTCCATTCGTGGCCCTTCCACGGCGAGGGACCCGCGCTCCCGCCCTACGCCTCGGGCATCCCCACGGCGTTTCGCGCGCGGCTCGAGATTCCGGGGCTCGGCGAGATCCCGGTCCAGCTCTTCTTCTTCCTCATCCTCCTGTTCGCCATCCTCGTCGGACCCGTCTCCTACGTGTGGCTCAGGCGGCGACGGAGGCTCCCCTGGCTGGTGCTCACGATTCCCCTGGCCGGGTTCCTGGCGTCGAGCGTGATCCTGCTCTACGGGTTCTTCTCCGAGGGCTTCGGGATCCGCGGCTCGGTCCGCTCCTTCACGCTGCTCGACCAGCGAACCCACGAGGCGGCGACGGCGGCCGGGCGCACGCTCTACGCGGGTCTGTCCCCGTCGGCGCTCGTGCCCGGCGCCGGCACGCTGGTGGCGCCGCCCGACGCGCACACCGAGGAGTCCCCGATCACCTGGGACGTCGATCTCGGAGCCGGCGGACGCCTCGACGGCGCCGCGCTCCCCTCGCGGACGCCGACGCCCTTCGCCACGCTGACCGTCGGCCGCGCCCGGGAGCGGCTCCGGTTCCGCCGGCGCGACGACGGGACCATCGAGGTCCTCCACGGACCCGAGTTCGCGCCGATCGTCGGGGAAGGGGCGGTCCTGCTCCGCACCCCGGATGGCGAGTGGTACCTCAGCGACGCGTCCGGCCGGCTCCAACCGCAGGGCGGGCTCCGGCGTGCGCTTCGTAGCGGGGCCCTGCAGAAGGTCGCGCGTCCCAAGGCCTTCCTCCCGCTCGGCGACGACCAGGTCGAGCGGTCCGCGGGCCTCCGCCGCTCCCGCTACGGCCACCACGGCCCCCAGATCACCTACGCGGGGGAGCACGCCTTCCCCCCCTACT
>JAUXCH010000989.1 GCA_030618975.1 Planctomycetia bacterium | reverse complement strand
TCCACGTTCGCCGCCGCGTCGGGCACGCGATGTTCCGCCGGCCCGACCTCGAAGCGGGTGGCGGTCAGGACTCCGTCGTAGCGAGGAAGGCGCGCAGCGCCTCCTCGACCCTGCGATGCGTGTGGAGATGAACACGCACCGAAGCGTCCTCGAGGGCCGACCCGGCCCGCGGCCCGATCTTGCGAGCGAGCACGACATCGACACCCTGCTCCGCCAGGAAGTGCGCTGCGTCGGGACCCGCGCAGTCCACGCCGATGAGCGCCGGGTTCTCCACCAGCACCCGCTCGTCGAGCTCCGTGTCGACGAGCAGGAATCCGGGAGACAGACCGAACACGCCGGAGACCGTCGTCTCTCCGTCCACCGGGATCGCGATCTTCACGACTCGTCCTTCGGCGCATCGGATCGCCCGGCTTGTCGACGGCCGCGCCCGCGTCCTTGCCCGCCTCCTTGCCCGCCCCCTTCTCCTTCGCACCGGCAGCCGCGTCCGCGGCGTCGGCGGTGCCCGTGCACGGGACACGGCCACGTGTCGTCGTCGCGCGGCCGGACGGCACCGCCGCCCACGAGCAGCTGCTTGCGGTGGACCAGGGCCTCGGCCAACGTGCGTCGGGCCTGGTTGAGCACCCGCGCCACCGTCGCGCGAGACACCCCCATGCGCTTGGCGGCTTCCTCCTGGTAGAGGCCCTCGAGGTCCACCAGGCGGATGGCCTCCAGACCGTCGAGGGTCAACTCCAGGGACTCGACGCCCGGCATCGGCCGTCCCCTGGGGCCGTAGAGTCCGGTCGCCAGATCGCGGTCGATTGCACGGTGTCGGGTAGGCCGGGCCATCCAGTCTCCACTTCGGTAGTTTGTGAGCATATGTTCACTCCCGGGGCTCGTCCAGTCCCGGCCGGACGTGCCCCGGGCGCCGGGGCCTGGAGCCCGCCTGCCATGACGATCTGCTCCTTCGAAGGCAAGGTCCCGGTGATCGGGGAAGGGACCTGGGTGCACCCGTCCGCCGACGTCTTCGGGGACGTGGTGATCGGCGCCCGGTGCTGGATCGGGCCCGGCGCGCGGATCCGAGGCGACTACGGGACGATCCACGTCGGGAGCCACAGTGCGATCGAGGACAACTGCGTGATCCACGCCCGGCCGGACGACGTCACGCGCATCGGCGACTGGGTGACGATGGGGCACGGGTCGATCGTGCACAACGCGACGATTCACGACTGGGCGGTCCTGGGCATGGGTTCGATCGTCTCCGACTGGGCGGAGGTCGGCACGTGGGCGGTCGTGGCCGAGGGCGCGGTGGTGCGCCAGCGACTCCGGATCCCCGAACGCGCCATCGCCGTGGGCGTGCCGGCACGCGTCATCGACAAGCGGGTGGACGACGCGTACGTCGCGGACTGGACGCGCTTCAAGGCGATCTACGTGAGCCTCGCCGAGCGGTACGCGACGGGACTCGGTCCCGACCTCTCGGCAAGCGGCTGACGAAACGCGTCGCCCCGCAACTCCTGCTTCCCGTCGACGTCTTCACCTTCCTCGACCTCACCGAGATCCGGGACCTCTGGCCGGCCCTCGAAACCCACGTGGGACGGACACGTGCATTCTGGACCTGGATCCTCGACACGTGGAACGTAGTGGACGACGGCTGGTGGACACCGCGCACGAGATCCGCGTGAACG
>JAUXCH010000085.1 GCA_030618975.1 Planctomycetia bacterium | reverse complement strand
GCAGGCGGTGCCCGGTCGTAGAAGCGCATCCGGAGCCCGCTCGGGAGCTCGGCGTCGCGGATTCCCTCCCATGTGGCCTCGGGATCGAGGTCTCGGGTCGCCGGATCGTGCACGACGAGCTCGGGCACGGCCGCGTGCACGGCAGCCAGGTTGGCCTCGACCAGCTGCCGAGCGGTGGCCTCCACGTTCCACCCGAGCGGCGCGCGCGGCCCCACGAGCGCGATCACGATCTCCACGGGCGTCCGGGCCTCGCCGAACGGCGTCGTGAAGTCGACGCCGGCGGCCTCCAGCAGGAAGCGGTGGTAGCGCCGGTTCGTCACCTCCGTCCGCTCGATCCAGTAGCCCTCCATCTCGACGCTGTGCCGCGGCGCCTCGTAGCGGATCCCCAGCGGGACGTTCTCGACACGCGTGCCGAGCAGGCCCTCGACCTGCTTCTGCGGAGTTCCGATCCACGCGAAACCGGGCCGCACCCACACCTCGTCGTCATCCGGCGTGGAACCGGTGTTCCCCACCAGGACGTCGTCGCCACGTCGGCCTCGTGTCGTGCCGGGCCGGAGGTCTCCGGAGGTGACGATCTCCTCGTCCTCGGGGGGGACCGCCGTCTCGCCGCCGGCAGCGAGACGCGCGGCCGCCTCCACCTCGAGGGTCGCGTCCGCGTCCACGTCCGATCGGGAGTCGGCGCCCTGGAGCCGGACGGGAGGCCTGCCCGTCGTGTCGGCGACCGGTGCCTTCCGTTCCCCCTCCGCGTCCTCGGCCTCCGACCGGGTCACGCGCTCGATCAGGCCCGCGCCCTCTTCCCCCCCACCGGGCAGGCCCTCGGACAGCACGAACGTGTCCACGCCCCACCACGTCGTGAGCAGCACGGCGGCGAGGACCGGCAGCCAGGGGAGGAGGCGTCTGCGAGTGGACATGCTCCCGTTCCTTGGACGACGTATCGTACGGTGCCCTTCAAGCGGCCGGCCAGAGCCAGGCGAAGGTGCCGGCCGTCAGCAACCCGTACACGACGCCGTCCACGACGACCAGCAGGAAACTGCCGAGGGACTTCTGGAACCAGATGGCGTCCGGGACCTGGCCGAAGACGTAGGCCAGGATGGCCGCCACGCCCGTCACCTGGAACACCTTCAGGTACTCAGTGCCGGGTGGCAGCACGATGCCGGCGAGGTAGCCGACGAAGACGCCGACGACCACGTAGAAGAGGAAGACCAGCGCCAGGTTGCGCGCCATGTGGGGAGGCCGCGGCCAGATCTGCACCGTGCCGTGCGGACCGGCGTTCCACCTCGCCATGAAGACCGGGTCCTTGCAGGACTGGCCCTCCCAGCCCGGAAACATGTACTTCCCCGGTCCGATCCCGCGGGCCTGCAGGTCGGCGAAGAAGGCGTCTTCGTCCTTCACCTGCCCCCACTCCTGCTTGTGGAAGGGCAGGACCATCCACGACACGAAGCTCGCCACGAAGACGAAGCCCGCGGCCACGAGGATCGGAAGCCACAGCTGAGCGAGCATTTCCATGCCGGCTGCCTCCTTCGAGCGCTCCGCGACCCGTTCGCGAGGGCACGCGACCATGGTGAGGGCGCTCCGCGGCCCGGTCAATGGCCGTGCCGCGGGGAGGGGCTGGCTCCAGGGGGCCCGGGCGGTAGCCTTGGGCGCAGACAAACGGCACGGAGGTCCCCCCGATGAGCCTCAGGATCGGCGTCCTCGCCTCGCACGGTGGCTCCAACATGCAGGCCATCATCGATCGCATCGAGGACGGGTCGCTCGACGCCTCCGTCGTCCTCATCATCAGCAACAACTCCAGGTCCGGCGCCATCGAGCGCGCGAAGCGCCACGGTCTCCCCTGGAAGCACCTGAGCGGCCGCACGCATCCCGGCACGGACGCGCTCGACGTCGCCGTCCACGACGCCCTGGTGGAGGCGGGGACCGATGTCGTCGTGCTGGCCGGGTACATGAAGAAGATCGGGACGCAGACCCTCGAGGCCTTCCGCGGCCGGATCCTCAACATCCACCCCGCGCTGCTCCCGAAGCACGGTGGGAAGGGCATGTACGGCATCCACCCGCACGAGTCCGTGCTCGCCGCGGGGGACGCGGAGAGCGGCGCCACCGTGCACGTCGTCGACGAGCACTACGATCACGGCCCCGTCCTGCGGCAACGGACGGTCCCCGTGCTCGATGGCGACACGCCCGAGACGCTCCAGCAGCGCGTGCTCGCCGAGGAGCACGTGATCTACGCGGAGGTCCTCGCCGACGTCGTCGACGGGAAGATCGCCCTCCCGGTCGAGACGTAGGAAGCCGTCGCCTACCCGCCCGAGTCCTCGGGCCCTGTGTCCTCGGGATCGGTGTCCTCGGGATCGGTGTCCTCGGGCGCGACCCGGGCTCCGGGCTGCGCCTCGGCGCGTTCGATCACACGCTCGAGGAACGCGATGCGCCCCGGGTGGGCCTGCTCCTTCTCGAGGCGCTTCACGAGGGTCTTCAGCCAAGCCACGACGGCAGGATTGGCGTTCTCGCTCTGCACGAGCGCCATGGCGGCCATGGTCTTGCGCTCGGAGTCGTCCGGAAGCTCGCCCATCAAACCCTCGAGAGCCGCGGCCGCGTCCGATCGGTGGGTGCGAGCCAGACCCGCCGCACGCTGCAGGACGACGAACGCCATCTGCGCGCGCTCGTCGGAGTCCGCCTCCCGCGCGAGGGCGGCGACCTTCTCGAGCACGGCGGGCGTGGCGTACCGGCCCGAGCCGGAGAGGACGGTGCGCTGGCGCTCCCAGTCGCCCGAGGCCAGCTCCGCGAGCACGAACGCTTCGGCCTCCGGACCAGGGCACCCGGCGAGGATCGCGGCAGCGGCACGCGCGCAGTTCTCGGACCCGCTGGATCGAAGCGTCGCGCAGACGTCGGCGAGCATGGCCCCGGCCTGAGCGAAACCGGAAGCGCGGATGCCGAGGAGCCAGATGAGGCGCTCGCTCGCCAGGCTGCCGAGGCGTACCGTGCCGTCGCAGACGAGCTTGGTCGCACCGAGGGTCTCCAGGAGATACTCTCGGACACGCTCCTGGGCCTTCGTCCAGGCCTCGCCCGACCACGCGTCGGCCCGACGGTCCGCGACCTCGGTGACGAGCATCACCCCCCAGAGTCGTAGCCAGCGGTCGTCGTCGCCCTCCACCTGAACCGCCTCCGAAAACTCGTCGGAGACGATCGCCTCGAGAAGCGCCGGCGCGTCGTTCTTCGGGAGCCCAGCACGGGCGAGCTCCAGGTTGACGAACGCGGCCTTGAAGAGCAGCACGTCGTCCGTCCCGCCCCACTCGGCGTGCGGGACGCCCTTGAAATGCATGCTCTCCTTGGTTCTCCTCGCGTGCTTGCTGCGGCAGAAGTCCAGCCACAGGTCGAGGAAGTCCGTGGCCGGCTCCGAGAGACCCAGGCCGGCCGTCTTCGCGGCCTTGCTCCACTCGATGAGCACGGCCTCGCGCGCCGCCCGGCGCTGCCCGGCATCGGGGTCCTCCTCCGCGCGGAGAGCGGGGGGGAGGGCGAGCACGGCGAACAGGACGCCGAGGAGGACGAAGGCGCGCATGGAGGGGCTCCGCGAACGGGCGGCCATTGTCGGGCGGGGCGGGCGGGTTGTCGCGATCAGTCGAAGGCCGACTCGACGGCCTGCGCCCAGCGGGTGCCGCGGTACTCCTTCACGTACGCGGCTCGGGCCTGCGCGTTGGGCGGGAAGCCCCGGGCCACCAGGGCCTCCCAGGCCGCCTGCGCGGCGGCCTCCGCCGGCTCGGGCCGATGGCCCCCGGCCAGCCGGGCCGCGCGCTCGTGCGGAAGGATCCGGGCCACGGCTGCAAGACCCGCCAGGCGCCGCTCGCCCTCCGCGACCGCCGGCGTCGGGTTGACCGTCGACGTCAGCCAGTGGGAGACCCCGAGGATCCGTTCCTCCAGCAGCTCACCCGTCAGGTCCGCGAACACGAGGTCCGCCGGGCGACCGAGGGCACGCCAGGCCGCGAGCGCCTTCCTGAGGGCTTCGCCGGCCTCGGGATCGGGGTCGAGCACGCCGTCGTAGACGTCGACGACGACCGCGCGCGGCGTTCCTGCGACGAGCCAGCGCAGCACGTCCAGGCCCACGGCCCGGATCGGGTCGTCGGAGCGCGCGAACATCGCCGGCTCGTAGGGCACGTCGACGTGCGGCGGGGACCCGATGCCCTCCGGGTGGACACCCTCGACCGACGTCTCACGGTCCCGACAGCCGAGACGGAACGCGAAGAGCCCGGACGGCACCTCGAACCGCCGCGGGATGATCGTCGCGCCGCCCGTCGGGCGTCCGACGCTGACGGCGCGGCCGGTCTCCGCCATGGCCCAGGTGAAGGTCTCGGCGGAGGACATCTCGCGCTCGTCCTGGAGCATGACGACCGGCCCGTCGAACTGCCAATCGCCGGTCGGCTTCAGCGCGGGGTCGTGCTTCAGCGGCGTGCGCTTCGAGAAGAACCGCCCGGCCATCGCCCACGCCGCCGAGTCCCCCCCGCCGTTCATTCCCCTGCAGTCGAGCAGGATGCCCTTCACGCCCTGCAGCGAATCGAAGGCGTCGAAGAAGGCCTTCCGCGTCTCCTCGTGCATGCCGCCGAGGATGCGGAGGTAGCCGAGGTCGTCCCCGAGCTTCGTGGACACGGCGTGCCCCTGGGCCTCGACACCCGCGGGCATCGTGACGGCGATTCGCGACAGGCCGCGCCCGCCCGGCCCCCACCGGGGCAGATCCACGTCGACGACCTCGCCTCCGGGGTTGACGAAGGTGGCCGGGAGCGTGCGCTTCGCGCCGAAGGGGAAGAACTGGAACGACAGGCGCGCGTCGAGGAAATGAGTCGAGGACCAGCCGCCCCAGGTCCTCAGCTTCGCCCGTGTGCCCTCGTGGACGATGCGCGCTGGCTTCCCGTCGATCGCCACCAACCGGGCCCCGCGCACCAGCCGTTTCTCCAACGCGTGACCGGGCAGGAGGGCCCGCAGCAGCAGGTCGCCGCCCTCGGTCGCGATCCACATCCCCGCCCCGTACAGCCCGTCGAACACAGGCGAGTGGACCTCGACCTTCGAGCTCGTCACGCCCGTGTGGCTGTCACCGAGGACCGCGAGCAGCCGGCGGGCGTTTTGCACGTGGGTCGCGTCGTCCGCGCAGGCCTCGAACCGCGGCTTCCACTCGGCGCAGACGGCCTTCCAGTCGACGCCCTTCTTCTCGAGCGCGTCGAACTTGTCACGCACGGTGCGGGCGAGGAACTCGAAGTCCTTCCGGTAGATCTTCTCGTCCGAACCGGACGCCTCGGGCTCGGCACGCTCCGCGGGCGCGGGCTGCTCGCTGACGAGACGTACACGGATCATCCACTCGCCGTCCCCGAACCGCTGCGTGCTCCCGCCCACGAGACCGGTGTACGAGTGCGGCTTCGCGGCGGCTGCGTAGCCGAGGTACACACCCTGCGTGCGACCGGGATCGAAGTCGACGGCGATGCGGAACTTCGCGGGAGCCTTCACGGGCTCGTCGAGCTCGACCTCCTGCCAGGAGAACGTGTTCGAGAACAGGGCGTAGGGCGCGCGCTGCCGTGCGAGCGCCTGCATCTTGACGTTCGCCACGGCGACCGAGAACGTCGTCGACTGCGGGTCGTACCCCCCACCGTAGCGCTTGCCGTGGAGCAGCACGGACTGGATCCACCACGTTCCCGAGGGCTTCTTCAGCTCGATCACGTGGCCGCTGCCGCCCAGGCTCCGCATGTCGGCGACGACTCCGTCGTCGAGGGCGAGCACCACTTCCTTCACCGCGTCGCGCGGCGGCTTCTTGGCGAGCACGGGGCGGATCATCCACTCCGCCTCCGGCTTGTACGGCCTCTCCGATCCGCCGGGCAGGCCGTAGGAGGAGTGGGACTCCTCCGTCTTCGCCCATCCGACGAAGACACCGCGCGTGGCGGAGGGATCGAAGGACACGGCGATCTTGAACGTCCGGGGAACCACCGTCACCCGGGGAAACGCCAGGTCGACCCACCCGAAGCGCCCCGCCGCGAACTTCGCGTACGGCGCATCGAAGACGAGGAGCGGCACGAGGTCCTCGTCGCAGAGCGCGACCCGGCACATCGTGGTTGCCGGGTCGTAGCCGCCGCCGTAGCGTGCCCCGTGCACGCGGACGCTCTTGATCCACCAGTCGCCCTTCGGCGCCTCGTAGCAGATCACGTGCCCGGTCCCCGCGGCACTCTGCCGGTCCGCCCGCTCGCCGTCGTCGTGTGCGAGCTCCTTGTCGGCCGCAAGCGCGGGCGGCGAGAGGAGGAGGAGCACGAGCAGCGTCAGACCCATCCACCCCGCCGGAATCCGCATGACGTCCTCCGCTGCTCGTGTGCGCGCCTCGGCATTCTACGCGTAGAGTGTGAGGTCGCGTCCGACCCCGGAGTTCCCCGTGGACCGCGTACCCGAGCTGATCAGCGCCGAGTCCATCGCAGCCCGCGTGCGGGAGCTGGCGGCGGAGATCGTGACGGCTCGCGCGAGCGACCCTGCGAACGGCTTCGTGGTGCTCGTGCTCCTGAAGGGCGCCTTCGTGTTCGCCGCCGATCTCGTGCGCGCCCTCGACGAGCGCGGGGCCGCCCCGCCGATCGACTTCATCAGCGTCTCGAGCTACGGATCCGCCTCCGAGTCCAGCGGCTCGGTCACCCTCGAGGCCCACCCACGCGTCGACCTCGCGGGCAAGGACGTGCTGCTCGTCGACGACATCCTCGACACCGGGCGCTCCCTCGAGGCCGTGACGCGCTGGCTCCGGGACCAGGGCGCACGGCGCGTCCGCGCGTGCGTGCTGCTCGACAAGCCGAGCCGCCGCGTGGCGGAGATCGCGGCCGACTTCACGGGCTTCGAGGTCCCCGACCGGTTCGTCGTCGGCTACGGGCTCGACTACGACGAGCGCTACCGCCACCTGCCCTACGTGGGCGTCCTCGACACCCCCTGACCCCTTGCCCCTGTTACGCCTCGACGAGCTCGAAGCGGTCCACGTCCACGAGGCCCTTGTCGGTGATCTTCAGGTGCGGGATCACCGGCAGCGGCAGGAAGGCCAGTTGGAGGAACGCCTCCTCCAGCGGGCAGCCCATGCCCGCCACCGCCCGCCTCAACGCCAGCAGCCGGTCGCGCACCTCACCGAAGGGCCGCTCCGTCATCAGTCCCGCGATCGGGAGCTCCAGCTCGGCCAGGACCTGCCCGCCCCGCACGGCGACGAACCCGCCCTGCAGCTCGATCAGGCGGTTCACGGCGACGGCCATGTCCTCGTCGCTCGCTCCGACGACGGTGACGTTGTGGCTGTCGTGCCCGACGCTCGAGGCGAGCGCGCCCTCGCGGAATCCGAAACCCTTCACGAAGCCGCGACCGACGTTCTCGTTCGTCCCGTGCCGCGCGAGGACGCAGATCTTGAGCAGGTCGTGCTCGGGATCCGCGTGGCGCAGCCCGTCCCGGTACGGCAGGTCCGCCCGCAGGTGCTCCGTGAGGATCTTGCCCGGGATCACGCCGATGACCGGGCACGAGGCGCCGCTTGCCGGCACGCGGAAGACGTCGGGCGTCACGGGGTTCAGGTGGACCGAATCGTGTCCCACCAGATCCGGGGTCGTCCGGCCCTCGAAGGTCTCGTCGCCCACCACCCGCCCGCGCCGGATGACCGTCCCCACCGCGCAGGACTCCAGGTCGTCGAGCAACACCAGGTCGGCGAGGTAGCCCGGCGCCACCAGCCCGCGGTCTGTGAGCCCGAACCCGCGCGCCGCCGCCCAGGTCGCCGCGCGGTAGGTCGGCAGGACCGGCGCTCCGTTTCGGATCGCCTTGCGGATCAGGTGGTCGATGTGCCCCTCGAGAGCGATGTCGAGCGGGTTTCGGTCGTCGGTGCAGAACGCGAGGAACGGCCAGGTCTTCTCCGTGATGAGCGGCGAGAGCGCGTCGACGTCCTTCGAGACGCTCCCGTCGCGCACCAGGACCTGCAGCCCCTTCCTCAGCTTCTCCGCCGCCTCCTCCAGGCTGGTGCTCTCGTGGCAGTTGCGAATGCCGCACGACGCGTAGGCGTTCAGCTCGTAGCCTCTCACCAGGGGGCAGTGCCCGTCGATGTGCGCGCCGTCGAACGCAGCGAGCTTCTCGAGCACCTCCTCGTCGTGGGACAGGACTCCGGGGAAGTTCATCATCTCCGCGAGGCCGATCACCGAGGGATGGTCGCGCACGCTCAGCAGATCCCCCGCCGTCAGGCGCGCCCCGGACGTCTCCAGGTGCGTCGCGGGCACGCAGCTCGACAACTGGACGCGCAGGTCCATCGCGAGGTGCGGCGCGCTGTCGAGGAAGAAGCGCAGGCCGTCGAGCCCGAGCACGTTCGCGATCTCGTGCGGGTCGCAGATCGCCGTCGTGGTGCCCCGCGGCAGGACGCAGCGATCGAACTCCGCCGGCGGCACGAGCGTGCTCTCGACGTGCACGTGCGCGTCGATGAACCCCGGCGACACCACCTTCCCGCGCCCGTCGATCTCGACCGCGCCCTCGTAGCGCTCCCCGGCCCCCACGATCTTCTCGCCACCGATCGCGACGTCGCCCTCGGCGATCTCGCCGCTCGCGACGTCGAGGTAGCGCGTGTCCTTGATCACCAGGTCGGCCTGCTCGCGTCCGAGGGCCTGGTCGATGCGGCGCTTCAGCTCGGGGATCGTGGCCATGCGGTCGGACTCCGACGGGGAACCGACATTGAACCACCGGCCGAGCGCATGGTCATGGCGCAGGGTCAGGGGCGCCCGACCCGGCGGATCCGCTCGGCCCGCAGCCGATCGCGGTCGTCGAACACGAGCCGGCTCGCGACGAAGACCATGCCCATCGTGCCCAGCGCCACCCCACCCGCGATGCTGAAGAGGATGAAGATCTGGTAGCGCGCGGCCGAGGCCGGGTCCTGCCCCGCGAGGATCTGGCCGGTCATCATGCCGGGGATCGAGATCAACCCGGCCGCCACCATCGCGTTCAGGATCGGGATCATCCCGGTGCGCACGGCACGCCGCACGACGTCGCGCGAGGCCTCGCTCCGCGTGGCACCGTGTGCCAGCAGCATCTCGACCTCCGGACGGTCCCGGCGGAAGCCCTCGAGCGCGGTCTCGAGCCCCAGCGAGATCCCGTTCAGGGTGTTCCCGAGCAGCATCCCGAGGATGGGGATCGCGAAGTGCGGGGTGTACCAGGGACGCACCCCGAGGATCACGACGACGCCGTACAGCGTCACCGTCATCGACGCCACGAACATCACGCCCATGCTGAGCAGGTACCCGCCGCGCACGCGGTACGTGGTGCGCCGAACGGCCTCCCAGCCCGCGAGCACGACCATCACGAGCATCATCCCGATCACGGCCCACGGCCCCGGCTGCCGAAACACCCACTGGAGCACCAGGCCGAGGAGGGACAGCTGCACGAGCGTGCGCAGCGACGCGACGAGGAGCTTCTTCTCCAGCCCGAGCCGGAGCGCCAGGCTCGCGGCGGCGTTGATCAGGATCAGGGCCGCGGCGAGCGTGAGGTCCCACCACGTGAGGTCGACGAGGGCCAGGGGGGTCACGGGAACCGCTCCTGCCGCGCCCCCACGCGCCCGGCGAGCCGGACGTCGTGCGCGACCCAGAGGACCGCCCCGCCCGCGTCGGCGAACGCGCGCACCCGGCCTTCCCAACGCGCGGCCGTCTCGGGATCCATCGCCGAGGTCGCCTCGTCGAGCAGCAGCACCGCAGGCTCGCAGGCAAGCGCGCGGTCCAGGGCCAGCGCCTGGGCCTCGCCGCCCGACAACCGGTCGGCGTCGGTCGACGCGTCGAGCCCGTCCACGCCGGCCCGGATCCGCTCGGCGCGTGCTCGCTGGACGTGGAGGTCGGCGACGCGCGCCAGGTTGTCCGCCACCGTCCCCGGAAGCCGCACCCCGGCCTGGTGGACGTAGAGCACGCGCGACCGCCACGCGGGGCCGTCCATCGTCTCCCGCAGGACGCCGTCCAGCCGCACCTCCCCCGCGTCCACCGGATCGAGATCCGCCAGGGCCCTCAGGAACAGCGTCTTCCCCGATCCGGACGGACCCGACAGCGCCACGATCTCGCCCGCGGCGAGGTCGAGGTCCCGCCCCTCGAAGAAGGGACGGCGGATCACGCCACGGGCTTCGAGCAGGGCCATCGCGAGGAGGCTATCAGGCTCGACTCCGGGACAGGCCCCCGTTTTCCACCCCGCCCCGCTCCCCGCCGGCCTTGTCAGCCCTGGCCGGCGGAGGGACAACCTCGGCCCCCCCCATTCGGAGAGGAGTTCCGATGCGCACACTCGTCCTCGGCCTCGCCCTCGCGGCAGGCCTGTTGCTCCTGGCCCCCGACGCCCTCGCCGGCGGGTGGTCGTTCGACGACTACCTGAAGGAGAAGGCGAGGTCCGACTGGGAGGGCTACGGCGTGGGCACCATGACCCACCGGCGGATCACGCAGGTTTTCCGGATGGCCGGCCAGCCGGATCCCAAGAAGACGGTCGCCGAGGAGAAGAAGACCATCTCCGAGATCACCGAGACCGAGATCGTGATCAAGGTCGAGTCTCTCGAGAGCGGCCAGTGGACGACCACCGAGGAGCGCGAGAAGAAGGGCGACCAGCTCACGCCCAAGGTCGAGGACCAGGGCACCGAGACCGTGACCCTCGACGGCACCGACTACGAGTGCGCGAAGAAGAAGGTCGAGTGGATGAAGGGCGAGAAGCTCGACGAGACCGCTATCGTCTGGGCGCACCCCGAGAAGGGCATCCTCAAGATCAAGGTCACGGGGAAACAGGATGCCACCCTCACGGTGACCGACACCGACGCCTCGTGGACCGTCGGCGAACACGCGCTCGAGGGGCGCGTGCTCGCGATGACGGTCACGATCCAGATGGGCATGAAGCTGAAGGGCAAGGCCCACATGAGCCAGGACGTCCCGGGCAGCCTCGTCAAGAACGACCTGCAGGGCAGCCAGGGCCCCGCGAAGCTCGCGGTCGTG
This sequence comes from Planctomycetia bacterium, assembly GCA_030618975.1. Classification (GTDB taxonomy): domain Bacteria; phylum Planctomycetota; class PLA2; order PLA2; family JAEUHO01; genus JAUXCH01. The sequence continues at coordinate 52 of JAUXCH010000085.1, read as the reverse complement.
ATGGAGCTGATCGCCTTCACGAAGAAGTAGGGCACTCCCTCCTCCTTCAGGG
>JAUXCH010000240.1 GCA_030618975.1 Planctomycetia bacterium | reverse complement strand
GCGTCGGCTGGTATCCAGCGGCGCTCGGCATGCGGCCGAGCAGCGCGCTCACCTCGGCGCCCGCCTGCGTGAAGCGGAAGATGTTGTCGATGAACAGGAGGACGTCCGTGCCCTTGGCGTCGCGGAAGTGCTCGGCCATCGTCAGCGCGGAGAGGCCCACGCGCAGACGGGCGCCGGGGGGCTCGTTCATCTGCCCGAAGACCATCACCGTCTGGTCCAGGACGGACTTGCCGGTGTCGCCGATCATCGATTCCTGCATCTCGAGCCAGAGGTCGTTGCCTTCGCGCGTGCGCTCGCCGACGCCGGCGAACACGGAGAAGCCGGAGTGGAAGCGCGCGATGCGCGCGATGAGCTCCTGGATGATGACCGTCTTGCCGACGCCGGCGCCGCCGAACAGGCCCGTCTTCCCGCCGCGGACGTACGGCGTGAGGAGGTCGATGACCTTGATGCCGGTCTCGAAGATCTCGGTCTTCGGCTCGAGATCGGCGAACGCGGGCGGCGGCTGGTGGATCGGACGGCGCTCCGTGACCTCGATCGGCCCGCGCTTGTCGATCGTGTCGCCGAGGAGGTTGAACACGCGGCCGAGCGTCTCTTCGCCCACGGGGACCGTCACGGCGGAACCGGTGTCCACCGCCTCCTGGCCGCGGACGAGGCCGTCCGTGGAGCCCAGTGCCACGCAGCGGACCCGGCCTCCGCCGATCTGCTGCTGCACTTCGCCCACGAGGCGCCGCTTCACGCCGTCCGCGTCGATCATGCACTCGACGGCGTTGTAGATGTTCGGCAGCTCGTCTTCCGGGAACTCCACGTCGAAGGTGGAGCCGATGACCTGGGTGATCTTGCCGGCGGTGGCCATGGAGGCTCTCCTCGCGGGGGCGTCCCCGCTACTCCAGGGCGGCCGCCCCGCCCATGATCTCGCTCAGCTCGGTCGTGATCTGGGCCTGGCGGCTGCGGTTGTAGGTTCGAGTCAGTTCGACGATGACGTCGTGGGCGTTGTCGGTGGCCATCTTCATGGCGACGCGACGGGCGGTCTGCTCGCTCACCGAAGCATCGAGGAACGCCTGGAACACGTGCAGGCGGACGCTGCGGGGGAGGAGGTCGTCGAGGATGGTCTCGGGATCGGGCGAGAAGATCGTCTGGCGTCCCCAGGTCGACTTCTTTTCGCCCGTGTCCTCGGCCTTCGATGTCTCGCCGGTGAGGGGCAGCACCTGCTCGGCGCACGCCTGCTGGCGAGACGAGGACAGGAACTTCGTGTAGACGACGTGCAACTCGTCCAGGTCGCCGCTCTGGAAGCGCTCGATGAGGGGCGTCGCGATCTCGTCCACCTCGTCGAAGCGGACCAGGTACTCGACGTGCGAGAAGGTGCTCGCCATCTCCACGCCCTTGAAGCGGAGCCCGCCGATCAGCTTCTTGCCGGCGACGTGCAGCTCGACGTCGACCCCACGTTCGGCCAGTTCCTCGCGGAGCCGGGCCAGCGTGCGGGATACGTGGGAGTTGTAGCCGCCGCAGAGCCCGCGGTTGCTCGCGATGGCGAGCACGGCCACGCGCTTCGCCTCCCGTGTCTGCAGCAGCGGATGCGAGTAGTCGCCCGCCGCCACCGTGAGGTCCTCGATGAGCCGCGTCAGCCGGTCGGTGTACGGACGGGCGGCCACGGCCCGATCGAAGGTGCGCTTGAAGCGCGCCGTCGCGATCATCTGCATCGTGTTCGTGATCTTGGCGATGTTTCGCACCGCCCCGATCCGCTTGAGGATGGCTCTCGCCTTGGCCATGTCAGGCGCTCCACGTCTCCTGGAAGCCCTCGAGGATCTTCAGGAGCTCGTTCTCGACGTCTTCGGTCAGCTCCTTGGACTCGATGAACGCTTCGCGGAAGCCGGCGTGGGCGTTCTGGACGTGCTCCAGGAGCTTCTGCTCGTACTCGCGGACCCTCGCGATGGGCACGGCGTCGAGGAAGCCGTTGTTCGCGGCGTAGATGATGATGACCTGGTCGATCACGTTCATCGGCACGAACTGGCCCTGCTTCAGGATCTCCACCATGCGGCGGCCGCGATCGAGCAGGGCCTTCGTGGTCTTGTCGATGTCGGTGCCGATCTGGCTGAACGCCTCGAGCTCGCGGAAGGAGGCCAGCGCGATCCTCAGGCCGCCGGCCACCTTCTTGTGCTTCATGGCGGGCACCTGCGCGGCGCCGCCCACGCGGCTGACCGAGATGCCGACGTCGACGGCGGGACGCACGCCGGCGTTGAACAGGTCGGGCACCAGGTAGATCTGGCCGTCCGTGATCGAGATCACGTTCGTGGGGATGTAGGCCGAGACCTCGCCTTCCTGCGTCTCGATGATCGGCAGGGCCGTCAGCGAGCCGCCGCCGCGGTCGTCCGAGAGCTTCACCGCGCGCTCGAGCAGGCGGCTGTGCAGGTAGAAGACGTCGCCGGGGTACGCCTCGCGGCCCGGGGGACGGCGGAGCAGCAGCGACAGCTGGCGGTACGCGGCGGCCTGCTTCGTCAGGTCGTCGTAGATGCACAGCGTGTGCCGCTGGTGCTCGTACATGAGGTGCTCGGCCATCGTGCAGCCGGAGTACGGCGCGATGTACTGCAGCGGCGCGGGGTCGGCCGCGGAGGACACGATCACCGTCGTGTAGGCCATGGCGCCGGCGCGCTCGAGCTGCTCGACGACGCCGGCGACGGTCGACTCCTTCTGGCCGATCGCGATGTAGAAGCAGATCACGTTCTCGTGCTTCTGGTTGATGATGGTGTCGATCGCGAGGGCCGTCTTGCCCGTCTTGCGGTCGCCGATGATCAACTCGCGCTGTCCGCGACCGATCGGCGTCATGGAGTCGATCGCCTTGATGCCCGTCTGCAGGGGCTCCTTCACCGGCTGACGGTCCGCGATGCCGGGAGCGATCAGCTCCACGGGCCGCGTGGTCTCGCTCGTGACCGGACCCTTGCCGTCGATCGGGTTGCCGAGCGGGTCGATGACCCGGCCGACCATCTCCAGACCCACGGGCACTTCGATCAGTGCGCCCGTGCGCTTGACGATCATGCCTTCCTCGAGCTCGGTGAAGTCGCCGAGCACGATGGCACCGATCGATCCCTCTTCGAGGTTCAGGACCTGGGCACGGACGCCGTTCTCGAACTCGAGCATCTCGCCGGCCGCCGCCTTGTCGAGGCCGTAGATGCGGGCGATCCCGTCACCGATCTCGAGGAGGGTGCCGACCTCGGCGACGTCGACCCGGGACTCGAACTCCTCGAGCTCCTTCCGGAGGACGGAGGTGATCTCCTCAGGCTTGAATCGCATGTTTCCCTTTCTCTCTGATGCGCACCTTGAACTCGTTCAAGCGACGGCGCGCGCTGCCGTCCGCGATGGTGTCCCCGACCTGGAGGACGGCCCCGGCGATCAGCTCGGGCTTCACTTCGGTGTGGAAGACGGGCTCCTTGCCCGTGGCGGTGCGCAGCTCGGCGATCCACGCCTCCTTCTGCGCGTCATCGATGGGGGTGGCCGTGGTCAGCGTGACCTGGACCCGGCCCAGCTTGCGGTCCATGTAGTCCTCGAAGGCCAGGGCCACGCGGTCCACGATGCTCCCTCGACCGCGCCGCATGAGCAGACGGATGAAGTGGCGGAGGAGGGGGGGCATGGGCTCGAGCAGTCGAGCCAGCGCGTCCCGTTTCTGGTCCTGCGGGACCATCGCCGACAGGAAGAACGCGCGCAGGGTGCGCTCCGTGGCCCAAGCCCCGCCCAGCGCCGACAGGGCTTCCCCCACTTCGACGAGGAGCGCCTCCCCGCCCTGGTCCCAGGCAACCTCGCCCAGGACCTCGGCGTAGAGCGCGCCGATGGGATCGACCTGGCGCTTGCTCATGCGCCTTGCTCCCCTTGGGCGCGGGCGAAGTCCTTGACGACGTCGTCCACGATCCGAGCGTTGTCGGCGGGCGAGATCTCGCGGCGCACGATGCGCGACACGGTCTCGGATGCGATGTCGCCGACCTCCTTCAGGATGTCGTCGAGGGCCGTCTCCTTCGCCCGCTCGATCTCGCGGAGCGAGCGCTCGAGGGTCTCCTCCGCGCGCTCCCGTGCGTCGGCCTCGATGCGCTGGCGGGCGGTGTCGGCCTCCTTGCGGGCGCCGTCGGCGATGGCCAGGGCGTCGGCCTTGGCCTCGTCCATCTTGTGCCCGTACTGCTTCAGGAGGGCGAGGGCGTCCTCGTTCGCCTGCTGGGCGTCGTCGAGGGCCTTCTTGATGGTGGCCTCGCGCTCCTGGAGGCCGCTCAGGATCGGCTTCCACGCGAGCTTGCCGAGCAGGAACACCAGCACGAGGAAGGTGACGATCGCCGCGACGAGCTCGGCCATCGAGATGTCCATCAGACCCCGCGCCGGTTCCTCGCCGGTCGCGTGGCCCGCCTCGGCCTCGGGCTCCGCCCAGGCGGGCGCCGCCACGGCCACGAGGAGCAGCGCGAGGAGCATCACGGTCCAGATGCGCGTACGCATGGTCCAAGCCTCCACCAAGGGGTTTCGTGCGTCGATCGGGGGCCGGCGCGGTCTGGAAGCCGGCCTAGAGCTTCCCGTTGGCGATGATGATGACGACGAGCGCGAAGAAGGTGAAACCTTCGATCAGCGCCGCGGTGATGATCATCGAGGTGAAGATGCCGGGGCGCGCCTCGGGCTGACGGGCGATGGATTCCACCGCCTTGGCGCCGATCATGCCGATGCCCTTGGCGGCACCCATCACGATCAGGCCTGCGCCGAGCGCGAGGCCGAAGGTGCCGAAGTTCGGCATGACGGCCTCGGCGAGGAAGCTGTTCAACATCGGGATGAGACCCATATCCGGGGTACCTCCGTTTGGAGCGCGGTGCGCGCGTGTGGTTCGGGAACGAGGGGTCAGTCGATCGGCGGGGCGACGTCCTCCGAGGCTAATGCCCGGTGTCGATCGCCATGCCGATGAAGAGGGTGGTCAGGAACGTGAAGATGTAGGCTTGCAGGAACGCCACGAGGAGCTCCAGCAGGTTGATGAAGACGACGCCGAGGGCGGAGGGGATCGAGATGGCGAGCCCCATGGCCGGGCCGACCTGGGAGAGGCCGAGCACGACGAAGCCGAGCAGGACCGCGATCACGACGTGCCCGGCGATCATGTTCGCGAAGAGCCGAATGGCGAGCGCGAAGGGCTTGACCAGGGCGCCGGCGATCTCGAGCGGGATCATCAGGGGCGCGAGCCAGACCGGAGCGTGTCCGAGGAACGTCTTCCCGTAGCCCGCTGCGCCCTGCACCTTCAGTCCGCTGATGTGGATGATCAGGAAGGAGCAGATGGCGAGTCCGGCCGTGATCGACAGGTTGCCCGTGGCCGTGCCGCCGATGTGCTTCAGGTGCTGGTCGATGGGGGCCGCGAACGCGCCCAGCGGGATCATCCCCAGCAGGTTCGCGGTGAGGATGAGGAAGAACATCGTCCAGATGTAGGGGATGAACCGATCGGTGAGCTGGCCGAGGACGGGCCGCGCCATGTCCTCGCGGAGGAACTGGAGCACCGCCTCGATGAGGTTGCGGAAGCCGCTGGGCACGATGCCCTTCGCGCGCGCCGCGATCGGCATGACGATGAGGAGCAGCACCGCGCTTGCGATCAGCATCATCAGGTGGTTGGTGACGGTGTAGTCGCCTACGTGTGCCCAGGCGAAGTCGGTGAACTCGTAGGGAATGACGTGCGAGAGCGGGTCGTCGCCGCTCGCGAGGACGGGGGACCAGGACGCGGCGAGGGAGATCACGGAACTCATCGCGTGGGGACTCCGTCAGGGTCCGCCCGGCTGAGGGAGATCAGGTCGCAGACCTCGAGCACCAGGAGGGAGAGGTAGGACAGCACGAGACCGAGCGCGAAGGGCATCAGGGGCAACCCCGAGAGCATCATGATCGGCGCGGCGATCGCCAGGGTGCCGAGCAGGCGCAGGCCGAGGCCGGCCATGGAGGCGTGGAAGATCGCGTCGGGGCCGCGGCGGAAGAAGAGATGCGGCAGCCGGCCGAGCACGGCGCCGACGAGAGACACCGCGCCCGCGAGGAGGACCGCCGTGAGGCCCTCGTCGCCTTCCCAGGCGCGCACGGGCCACGCCGCCACCGCGGTGATGGCGGCGACCAGCACCGTCGCTCTCAGCAGGTAGCCCGAAAACGTCGACATGCACCGTTCTCGCGATCCTCCGACCCTCGTCGCTGCCCGGCCCCACGCGAACGCGTGCTCACTTCGAGGAACGCTCCGCGTCTCCGTCGGGTGGAGCGCGCTTCGATGCCTCGCGCAGCAGCGGGCGGACCATCAGATAGGTGCCCACCGCGACCCCAACCATCGCTCCCACGACCGCCAGCCACGGAGTGGTTTGTAACTTCTCATCCAGCGCCCACCCGCCAAGGAAGAACAAGACCACCGCGAAGCCGAATTCCAGCCCGATGGCCGACCAGTACCCCGCCTTCGCCAGGGGCGTCGCCTTGCGCTCGAAGGGGAGCTCCGGGCGCTCGTAGCGGGGAAGGCGCGGCTTTTCGGGCATCGGGGCGGGCAGTGTAGGGGGAGGCGGGGGCCGGTGTCGACCGGTCCTCCCCCCCGGGGCGGGCGCGCCGTATCCTCCCCACGTGAAGTTACTCTTGGAACTGGTCCAGTACGCGGCCGTGCTCCTCGTCGAGCTCCTGGTCCGTTGCCTCCCGCCCCGGGCGGCGGACAACCTGGCCCAGGGCGTGGGGTGGCTGTGGTTCACCCTGGACCGGCGGCGCCGGGAGCGCGCCCTCGAGTCGATCGGCGTGGCCCGGCGCGGCGGGCTCGAGGTGGAGGACGATCGCGAGCTGGCCCTCGCCGCGTGTCGGAGCCTCTTCCGGGTACCGCTCGAGATGCTCCTGTTCCGGCGCTACATCCGGTCGAGCCGGCAGATGATCGCGCGCTGCAGCTTCCACGGGGACTGGGGACGCCTCCAGGAGGATCTCGCGTCGGGCACGGGCGGGCTCTTCGTCAGCGGCCACCTCGGAAACTGGGAGGCGGCGGCCTGGGGATTGAAGTTCCTGAACGTCCCGTGCCGGGTCGTCGTCCGGCCCATCGAGAACCGGTTTCTCGATGCCCGGGCGACGGGCTCCCGCGGAGGGAGCGAGGGGGAGGGCGGGATCATCGCGAAGCGGGGCGCCGTGCGGACCATGCTGCGCACGCTGAAGAAGGGAGGCTGGGTCGCCGTGATGGCCGACCAGAACGCCGGACGCCGCGGCACGTTCGTGCCCTTCTTCGGGCTGGAAGCGAGCACCTACGCCGCGCCGGCG
>JAUXCH010000390.1 GCA_030618975.1 Planctomycetia bacterium | reverse complement strand
GCTTCTCGTCCGTGGGATGGGGCACCCACCCACGGGTGTCGCCGCCCAGGCCGTCGACGGCGTTGTCCGCGGGCCAGGTGTCGAGCGGCGCGCCGTCCTCCTCGGGTGACGGCACCGTCGCCGTGGAGGACGACCGGACGGGACGCCCCACCCCGATGCCTTCCAGGGCGCGGAACTCGTCGGCCCGCGAGACCCACTCGGCGCACGTGGGAAAGCGCTGCTCCGGGAAGGGCTCGAACGCCTTCGCGGCCGGATGCTCCGCGCGCCAGGCGGCGGGGCGCTTCCGGTACCCCTCTTGCAGCTCCGCGACCGCCGAGTCGTAGTCGATCCACTCCGAGAGGTCCTGCTCGAAGCGCAGCACGACGTCGTGCCGCCCCGGGGCGAGGCTCACCGTCCGGGAACGGACGTCGGCGGCCTCGCCGTCGGTGGTGGCCCTCGCCTGCTTCGCGTACCACGGAATGTGAACGAAGACGTTTCGGCAGGGCGGGACGTCGACACCGATCCTGCATCCGTCGTCCGTGCCCGCGATCTCGAGGTCGACGTTGCCGAATCGCGTGGGCACGCGCTTCGCAGTCAGCGTCCGACCGGGCAGGATCCACGCCGGCGGGAGGGCGGAGAGCAGGTGGAGGTCGGGTCCCTCCTCGCGCACGAGCATCATTCGCACCAAGCTCACGTACTTGGCCGCGAACCAGCCGTGCGGGCTGAAGTTCCCCCCGAAGTCGCGGTTGCTCCAGGGGACGATGCAGAACTCAAAGCCCGCGTTCGACGCCGACGTGTGGGCGAGAAGGGCGTAGAGGTCCTTCACGACCAGGTCGTCGCGGCCGCGGAGCAGATCGGCGTACGTGTTCTTGATCGTCGAATAGTGGTGCATCGACCACCAGCCGAACGCGTCGTAGATCAACAGCCCTTCCTCGTACTTCTCCCTGCGGAGCTTGTCGCTGGTCTTCTCGATCCACGGGTGATCGGGGGGCAGCACGCCGGTGGGATAGGAGCCCGCCAGGTTGCCCCAGTTGGCGCCCTCGATGCCCGTGTCCAGACCCGGCGGGATCTGGCCGTGCTCTTCGACCAGCGGTCCGAGTCGGTCGAGGAAGGCCTTCCGGTATTCGGCGTGCTCGGCCTCGATCGCTTCCGCCTCCTCGACCTTGTCCAGCGCGCGCGCCATCTCGGCGCCCTCGCGGAGCGCGCAGAGGTTGTAGAAGTTGTGGCCCGTGTAGTGGCCGTCGATGCCCTCGTTGTCGTAGCGGCCCCGAGGGGGCATCAGGTGGAGCGGGTCCTGCGCGCGCTTCTCCTGCAGCCAGAGGAAGTTCCGCCAGAGAGAGGGAAACGCCTGCCTGGCGTAGTCCAGGTCCCGGGTGAGGGCAAACCAGTGGGCGATGGCGAAGGGGGAGATGTTCTCCGGATCGCGCTGGAAGGTCCCGTCCTCGTTCTGGATGCGGAAGTAGTGGTCGACGACGCGTCGTCCCTCTGCGGGCAGGCCGAGGGCCCACCACGCCACGGCGAAGTAGCTGGCGTCCCGCGGCCAGAACCCGGTGTGGTACTGGAGCTCGTTGACCCGTTGGACCCAGACGTCCGCCTCGACCTGGTCGCGCGCGATCGCGATGTTCGCGGCCGAGGTCCAGAAGACGTCGTGCGCCTTCGCCTCGGGGATCCGCAGGTCGAGCGCCCGGTCGAACAGGGCCCGCCACCGCTTCTCCGTCGCCGCGAGCAGCGCGTCGAAGGCGCCGTCCAGGCCCTCTTGCACGCGCGGCAGGTCCTCCGCGGCCACCGGTTCGAGGGGGACCACCAGGTCGACCGACCGCTGCGCTCCGGGCTCGAGCTGGAACGACCAGGTCGCGGGGCAGACGGGCGTCCACTCGACGACGTCGTGGTCGGCGCCCTGGAAGGGGCCCAGGTACGGCGCGGCCAGGGTCGCGCCGAGGGTCGGTGCGGGCTCGGCGGGCAGGAAGAGGAGCGCGCGCTCGTCCCGGGTGACGACCCCCTCCTCGATCGCGTACCGGGAGCGAAAACGGAAGGGCGTCTCCGCGTCGGCGCGCATCCTCGCCGTGCTCCGCGGCGGGTTGCGGTGCCGCACCGCGACGCCGATCCGCGCGGACGCCGCACTCGTGCCGGGATTCGACGCGTCGATCCGCACGAAGGCGAACAGCGGACTCCTCGGATCGCCGTCGAGCGTCGCGGCGAACATCGTCCACGCGTAGCGCACGCCCGTGCGGGTGGTGGCGTACTCGAGAATGGGCGTGTGCCCGCCGCGAAGCGTACGGATGCGTTGGTGCACGGGGGCGAGGTCGTGTCCCGCCAGGAAGACGATCTCGGCGCGACGGGTGTAGAGCCAGCCCTCCGCCGTGACCTGGAAGCCGTGCTCGCCGTCCATCACGCCGAGCTGGTCCGTGGGGCGGCTGAAGTAGCCGAACGGCTCGCCTTCCCGGTCGATGGCGGGGTCGACCCGCGGTGGGTGTTCACGCTCGGCCCGGGCAGCCGGGGCCCCCAGGAGAACGGCGAGCAGGCACACGGACCCGATCAGGCTCGGCTTCATGCCCGAAGCGTACCGAGCGACGTATCATCCCGCCATGCAGACGGATCCCGGACCCACACACAAAGCGCGCTCCACCCGCCGCACGCTCCTCAAGCGCGGGATGGCCGTCGGGCTCGCCGGCGCAGCCGCGACGCTGGGCTACACCTGCCTGGTGGAGCCGTTCTGGTGGCACTCGGTGCGCCTGGACCTGCCGATCGCGCACCTGCCCACAGGGCTCGTCGGGCGCACGCTGGTGCAGATCAGCGACCTGCACATCGGTTCCCGCGTCGACGAGGAGTACATCACGAAGTCCGTGAAGGCGATCGAGGCCTACGACCCCGACTTCGTGGTGATCACCGGCGACGTCGTCCACTACCTGGACGCACGGGACGCCGAGCAGGCCTCGCGCGTCCTGGAAGGCCTCCCCCACGGTCGGCTCGCCACGCTGGCCATCCTCGGCAACCACGACTACGCCTGCGGGTGGGGCGACGCCGAGGCGGCCCGGGACGTCGCGCGTCGTCTCGAGGACCTCGGCATCGAAGTCCTGCGCAACGACCTGAAGGACGTGGCCGGCCTGCAGGTGATCGGCCTCGACGACCTGTGGGCCGAGCGGTTCTGGCCGGAACAGGTGCTCCCCCGCGTGGACGCGAGCCGGGCGTCCCTCGTGCTCAGCCACAACCCGGACACCGCGGACGAGCCGGGGTGGGGCGACTGGAAGGGCTGGATCCTCTCCGGGCACACGCACGGCGGGCAGTGCAAGCCGCCGTTCCTGCCGCCGCCGATGCTCCCCGTCCGGAACAAGCGATACACGCAGGGCGCCTTCGACCTCGGTGACGGTCGCCACCTCTACGTCAACGCGGGACTCGGCTACCTGCGCCAGATGCGCTTCAACGTCCGGCCGGAGGTGACCGTCTTCACGCTCCGCCGCGCCTGAAGCTCGGGACGGGGAGCATCGGCCGGGTCCCGAGAGACGAACGAGTCGGCGATCCTGGCGGGACGACGTTCCGGCCTCCCGGTGTCCTGCGCGACCGCGGCCTCGACGTGTGCCTACCATCGCGGCCATGAGCGAGACCGGACACGTAGTGAACCTCGGGCGGAAGGGTCGTCGACAGCGACTCCTCGTCGGGATCGCGATGGGGCTGGTCGTGGCGGCGGGGCTCGTACTGTTCGAGCGGCACGACCTGCCACGCGTTCTGCGTCTCGCCTTCCTGCTGCCCCTCTTCGTGGGCGGCCTCGGGGTCTTCCAGGCGCAGGCCGGAACCTGAGTGGCGTTCGCCGCGCGCGGGACGCGCGACCTGGACGACGGGGAGCGGCCGATCGAGGACGAGCGGGAGAAGGCCGTCTTGCAGGCGCAGGCACGGGGCGTGTACGTCCGGTCGATCCTCCTGGCGTTCCTCGGGGCCGCCGTGATCTTCGCCCTCCCCCTGTAGCGCGGAAGCTCGGGGGCAGGACGATTTCGCTGCCTTTCGCGCCGGCCCCGCGCGGTCGAGCTGGGCGGGCGGCAGGGTCGCGGGGGGTGGGCCTTGCTCAGCCGCGAGCACCATCGGTCTTCACCTGCCCCTGATGCGCCCCCGATGCGCCCCCGATGCGCACAACCCCCGGGCCGACGGCCTTCTGCGCTGCCTCAGACGACCTTGCAGATGACGACCGTCGTGTCGTCCGCCAGGTCGTCCACGCACGAGAACTCCCGCACCGCTCGGTAGAGGTGCTGCACGATCTCCTGGGCGGGCTCGTCCCGGTGCTCACGCACGACGTCGAGCGCCCGTCCGCATCCGAAGTACGTGTCGCTCTCCCCCTTGGCCTCGGTCACACCGTCCGTCAGGAAGACCACGATGTCGCCGGGGACCACGGACACCGGGGCGCCGCACGTGTAGGACCGATCTTCGAAGATGCCGAGGATCGGTCCGGTTCCGACGAGCTCGGCCTTCACGGCACCGCTCGCGTCCAGGATGTGGCCCGACACGTGCCCCGCGCTCGCGTGGACCAGGGTGCCGGCCTCGCGGTCGATCCGGGCGAGCAGCAATGTGACGAAGTGCTCGCTCCTCAGGTCGACGAGCAGGCTGTGATTGAGACGATCGAGCACTGTGTCCTGGCTCGCGTGCGCTTGCAGCAGGCTGCGGAGGTAGGCACGCGTCTCGGCCATGAGCAGCGCGGGACCGAAGCCGTGGCCGCTGACGTCGCCGATCGCCAGGACGAGCGCTCCGTCGGGCATCTCGATGTAGTCGAAGTAGTCGCCCGAGGTTTCGGCCGCGGGGAACATCGCACCGGCGACGTCGAGACCTTCCACGCGAGGTGAGGCCTGCGGGAAGAGCCGCTGCTGCACCTTGGCCGCCAGGCGCATCTCGAACTCCTGTTCGCGCCGGAGCTTCTTCTCGGTCATGTCGCGCGCAACGGAGACGAAGTGCGTGACGCGCCCGTGGGCGTCACGCATCGGGGTGATCGTCTGCTCGACGTAGTACGCTCCACCGTCCTTGCGCCGGTTGGTGGACGAGGTCCGGTACACGTTTCCACGGATGATCGTCCGCCACAGGTTCTGGTACTGCTCGTCGGTATAGGACTCGGGACCGAAGAGGCGCGGTGTGTCCCCGAGAACTTCGTCGCGGGTGTATCCCGTCGTCTCTTCGAAGGCGGCATTCACGTACTCGATCCGCCCTCGCCGATCCGTGATGATCACCGCGTCGGCGGTCTGCTCGACGGCCTCGGAGAGCCTCAGGATGGCGGCCTCGGATTTCTTGCGCTCGGTGATGTCCCGGTAGACGACGACGCCCCCCGTGACGCCCTCGGTCTCGTCGTGGATCGGGCTCGCGCTCACGCTCAGCCAGACGCCGCTCTCGGTGGCGGCCTTGCGCACGAACATGTCCTCGTCGACCACCTGCTGGCCCTGGATCGCCCGCGCCATCGGCATCTGCT
>JAUXCH010000666.1 GCA_030618975.1 Planctomycetia bacterium | reverse complement strand
TGCCATCCTCCAGGAAGCGCAGTAGGGAGCGAAACAGCACGGGCGACGCGCTCCGTGGGCAGCGTTCGATGAACTGTCTGTTGAAACTCGGATTGACCGTGTAGACAGCTCCACGCGCCAGTCCGGGTACCAACTCCGGTGGCGTGTGCCTGGCGTCGGCCAGCAACAGCTGGACGAACTGCATGTGAGGTACGACCTGAAGCAACTCACCGAGCGCATCGAGATCAGGTGATGAAGGCAAGCGGACTGCGGCCAGTTCCGTACGGGTGGCCGTGGATCCACTCGAGTACGATGACATGTAGTACGCAAGTACGCCTGGGGTCGCCTCCTGCACTCCGGATGCGTCGAGGAAGTCTTCGCGGACATCAGCTTCGGCTGTCCGAAGGGACTCGGCAAGATCCCGCCGATGCCTACAAAGGCAGCGGTCAGCGACCTCAGACCACACGATCGGCATCCGGCTCCTCTTTCTGCGAAGGCGTACCCACACTCCCCGTCTCAATCACCGGACCCTCCCTTGGAGGATGGGGAGGGTTCGCCGTCCACACGCTCGAGGAGAGCTTCGAGCATCGATACCCGCTCGTCCAGCCAGCGTGCGGCCGTCTCGAATGGCTGGGGGCGGCTCAGATCCACGCCTGCACGGCGGAGGGCCTCGCAGGGCGGCACGTCACTTCCCGTCTGGAGCAGGTTCAGGTAGCGCTCTCCTGCTTCGTCGCTGCCTTGGCGGAGCGACGACGCCAACTCAAGTGCCGCGACCGTACCGGTGGCGTAGGTGTAGTTGTAGAAACCCAGGTACATGTGCGGAATGACCAGGGCTTCCAGGCCTTCTTCCTCATCGACCGTGGCGTGGGGGCCGAGATAGCGGCGACTCAAGCCGACGTAAGCCTCTCGCACGCGCCCCGCATCCAGCGGAGCCCCCTCTTCGACGTGCTGCCGCAGGACCAGCTCGAGATCGGTGAGCTGACTGTTCCAGTAGAAGCCGTTCGCGACGAGGTTGATGAGATGCGCGATGGCGTGCGCTCGATGGAGAGGAGACGCTCCGTGCTCCGCCATGTGCTCGGCGAGCAGGAACTCCTGGGTCTTTGAGGCGATCTCGGCCAGGAAGGGTCCTACCTCGGCGGCACCGAAGGGGTTGTGTCGGGCGAGTAGCCACCGGTGGAGCGCGTGGCCGCTCTCGTGAGCCAACACGGAGAGAGAGCGAAGATCCCCGCGATAGGCCACGGAGATGTAGGGGTGGACGTCGTAGCACGCGTTGCACGCTTCCCGCTTCCCTCGATTGGGAGACCAGTCCGCCCAGCCTCCCAGGAGGGCCTCTCTCAACACGTCCTGGTAGTCGGAACCGAGCGGACGCATCGCCTCGACGACGACCGACGCACCCTCCGAATACGGGAGGTCCGTCTTGGGGATCGGGGCGATGGGCAGCCGGACGTCGTACCCGTGGAGCGAGTCCAGCCCATGCCGACGCCGCCGCAAGTCCACGAACCGATGGTAGGGCTCCAACAGGTCGTCCACCGAAGCGACCAGGCGCTCGATCACCTCCTTGGGCACGCCCTCCCGGAAGAGGGTCGCATCCAAGGCAGAAGCGAAACCCCGGGCACGGGCCACGATGGCGTCCGACTGGTACGTGGTGGAGAGGAGAGCGGACAGCGTGTGCTCGTGCGCGGCAATGGACTCGTAGTAGGCAACCTGGGCCCGCGCCCGAAACGACCGGTCCTCGTGCCGGAGTGCCCGCCCGTAGCCACGCCGATCCATGGTCCACGTCGCGCCGTCAGGACCCTCGATCGCCACGGGGCGCAGATCCATGTTCAGAAGCAGCTGCTGCATGTGCTCTCTCGACGAGATCACCGGGTCGAGACGGGCCAGGACCTTCTCGGCTTCGAGTCCCAGCGTGTGCGCTCGCCGTCGCTGGACGCTCAGCAGACGGGGGCGGTATTCGTCGAAGCGGGGGTCCGCCTCCATCTCGACGCGGCGGCCTTCGGGCAGCTCCAGCAACTCGGCACCGACGAAACTGGCCGCTGCGTCCGCCTGTGACTTCACGTCCTCGAATCGTCCCACGCGTTCATGGTTGGCCCGGTCGGTGCCGTCCACGATGAGCAGGTTCCACGCGTAGCACGAGAGCCGCTCGACCCGCCGCAGGAGCCGATCTTCCCACGCCAGACACGTCAGCGCGTCGTCGAGGGAGCGCGACACGCTCCCCTGCAAGCCGAGCCCCTGCCCGGCCAACTCCCCGGCCTCCAGCAGGGCGGCGTCGAACGCCTCCTCGTTCTCGAAGAGCCCACGAGTGTCCCACTGCTGATCGGGCGGAACATCCTGTCGCTCCAGGGGCTTCCCCTGCTTGCACACGTGGACCTCCTTGCCCCCCCCTGCGATCGGTCATCGATCGAGCGTGACGTGGTCCCACTCCTGGTTCAGCCGGCGCCCCGTCTTCTTGAAGCCCTGAGCCGCCAGGATCTGCAGGGCCCGGCTCTCGTCGTCCTTCGTGCCCGGGCCGAGTTGGATGACCCGCTGGCGCACCGCTTCCACGTAGAACTTCGCAGCGGCGTCGATCCAGTAGTTGCCCTCGTCCCGGGACGTGTGCTGGAGCATGAGGACGCATCGCGTCCAACGGGCGGGAATCGCATCCAATCTCTCAACGTTCACGGGCCGGTCTCCTGGAGCTTCGAGTTGCAGCCGAGCGGGCACGTCAGGGGCAGGGGGCATCGTACCGGCCACCTCGCCGCGCCCCAGCAGGGCCCCCTGGGAGCGCACACCGCAGCCTCCCCGACGTCGTGAGCGCGGTCTGCGTGCCGGACACAAGGGAAGGACGCCGGCGTTGCCGCCGACGTCCTGTGTGTCCGGATCTGGTGTCTTCTTCGGATGCCTAGTTTCCGACGGGACGCAGGTCGATGCGGCCGATCGGCCACGGGTCGCGCTTGTAGTCCGTCGCATCGGATTCGAACGCCGCGTTCCAGATGCCCTTCATCGTCATCGAGAGTTGGCCGGGGGTACCGTCTTCGACGCCGAAGTTGCTGCGAAGTCGACCCTTGCCCTGCGCCTGGATGATCAGCTGCAACACTTCCTGGCCCTCTTCCGGAGAGAAGAGCAGCTCGTCGATGACCGGAAGGTCCGAGCCGGGCGCATCGTTGGTCAGGAACTTGAGGTCGAAGTGGATATCGACGGTGTCCAGATCGTCCATGGTGATCCCGGAGGCAGGGTACTTGACCGCGGCGGCCGGCTGACCCCACATGCGGTTCCAGGGCGCGAAGGTGCGTCTCCCGGCGTACAGCGCCACCAGGCAGTAGACGTCCTTTCCGTGCAGACGGACGTGGACAAGCGTCCGGCCGTCGTTCTGCACCGTCTCGGTCACCTTCCCGGTGAAGGTCGTTCCGAGGGAGCCGAGGTAGCCGGGGCCCCCGGGGGTGTGGTCCTGATCCTCCAGGAAGTACTTGTTGATCACGCCGGTGAAGTCCAAGCG
>JAUXCH010000971.1 GCA_030618975.1 Planctomycetia bacterium | reverse complement strand
GAGCCGCCGCCGGCCCGGAAGGAGGAACCCACACGCCGTCCGAAGCGACACAAGGCGACCGACGACGACATCGACCTGGATGCTCCCGTCGATCTCGTGGTGCTGGCGCCCAAGGAGACCGCGGCCCGGTGCCGAATCCTCGGGACGCAGCGCGAGATCACCCTGCGTTCGGGCGAGACGTGGACCCTGGTCCCCGGCGAGATCATCACGGTCCACGCCCGAAAGACGTGGCGCTTCGCCAACCACCCGTACCTCACCGGCAAGGTGGAGGGTCACCGCCTCGGCGTGCCGGCGCTCGACCTCGTACCTCTGTCGCTTCAGGACGCGGTGCCGTGGGACCCGGTCGTGGCGTACTGGCGCGAGAAGGACGAGCCCCTCGAGGAGTGGGAAAGACTCATCATCGCCCATGGGCCACGGACGTCGTTCGAGATGGAGCAGGTGCTGCCAGGCGAAGACTACGACAGTTGGGGCGACAACCCGATCCTCGAAGCGATCGAGAGAACTGCCGCTGGGGACTCGCTCGGCGCGGAGAAGCTCGTCGTCGAGATGCTGGCGGCCGATCTCCGCTGCCTCGACGCCCATGCACACCTCGGCACCCTCACGTTCGATCACGACCCCGAGCGCGCCGTGCGCCACTACAAGGTGGGCGTATCCATCGGCGCGCTCTCCCTTACCGACGATTTCGACGACCTGCTCCCCTGGGACCGTACCGACAACCGCCCGTTCCTCCGCTGCCTGCACGGCCTCGGGCTCTGTCTCTGGCGACTCGGCCAGGGCGAGGAAGCGGCGGCCCTCTTCGAGCAGATGCTCTGGCTCAACCCGAGCGACAACCAGGGCGCACGGATCCTGCTGCCGCAGGTTTGCGCCGGCGAGCGGTGGCAGGACCACGACGACGAACGGTGAGGGCGCAGAGCCTTCGCACGGGGTGCGTGGGTCCCCCCTGCGAGACTGTGTGCATGACGACCACAGCCCACCCGCACCTCTCCCCCACGCCCACCGAGGCGGACGTCGAGCAGTACCGGAAGATCCGGACCGCACAACGCGACCTCCACTCGAAGATCGTCGAGACCGTCCCCGCCGAGGCGCTCGACGAGATGGGCGATCTCCTGGGCCTGCGGGGAGAGGGCGGGCTCTTCGTCTTCCCCTTCGAGGATGCGGCCAACGTCCTGATGGATGCCTGCCTCTACGCCTGGCCTCCGGAGGAGCGCAGCGTGGTCCAGGAGTACGCGCAGCGCCAGGCGGAGACGGGGGAGCCGCACCTCTCGAGTCTCGAGCGGGTCGTCCTCGACGCGTCGACCCGGGCGCGCCACTGCGTGTTTCGGATCGACGAACCCGTCGCCGAAGCAGGCGTACGGGCGACGCACGCGCGCACGGGCGAGCCCTTCTTCCTCATGGACGAGTCGCTGAGCCGGTACCCGGAGATCGGGGGCTGCTGGTTCACCTCGCGTCTCTTCTCCCTCGGACCCTGGGAGATGACCACGGGTGCCGCCTTGAGCCTGGGCGAGATTCCCGATTCCGTGATGCACAGCGCGCTGCAAGGACTGTACTCGCCGCAGCGCGACCCGGAGGGGACCCCGGGCCAGGCCGCGATCGCCTTGACCGTCCTCGGCTTGGACGTACGGGCCCGGGCGGAAGCGGCACGGAGGTAGGCGCACGAACGTACCGTCCGTGCGTCTACGGTAGTACCCCCGTGAGATTCACCGACCAGTCCCCGAACCAGGTGCGGTCGGCCATCTCGGCCATCGCGGCCCGCGGGAAACG